>JBDHWA010000318.1:0-3000 GCA_039809945.1 Dehalococcoidia bacterium
ACGTTCGTGTAACTCTGCCGGCCGGGCAACTTGTGAACGTAATCGTTGAGGCCGCCCTCCTTGTACTCCTCGACGTCGAGCTTGGTTTCGAACCCGCTGCACTCGAGGAACTGGGCATCCTGGATCCCGGCGATCTCGACGACGAACCGGAAACCTGGCAGGGGATCGGGCATCAGACGGCCTCCGTTGAAGCTGCTCTACGATGAATATCGGCAACCTGTCTCACCCACATCCGCCGATCCTTATGCTCCATCGCGAGCAGCGTGTCGTGTTGCCAGTGGAGATAGTACGCGAGGTAGGCTACCTCCTCGTGAATTCGATCGAGGGGGTAGCCTACGATCCCCCCAGGCGCGAAATGTCCACATCGATGGGTGTCGAGCACTCGGGGCAGGTGACCGGCACCAGCGTGGTCCCCTGTTCGTTGATCTGGCGGTAGAGGCGCTGTAGGAAGGCGAGGTCGCCGCTGAAGAGGTGCTCGATTTCGAACGTGGTCACATCGGAGATGTTCCCCAGGCGCGTCACCACCCGCGAAAGGAGGATGATGACGAGGTAGGCCTGGTTCTCACGCACCCGCGGGTCCCGCAGGGGCGCGATCTCGTCCATTGCCGTGGCAAGGCGCATCGCGCCGTCGCGATGGAGGTTCCCATCGCGGTCGACATACCCCTGGGGGAGCGTGAACTCGAACTCTGTTTGCATTGCTCTCTCGCGCTGTCACCAAAACGGGGCAGGGAACTTCCCTGCCCCGCGGTATGGGTCTCATTCGCCCGGCAGGGCTTACTTCACCCGCTTGATGCCCTCGTGGACGATGGTCAGGTCTTCGATGCCGACGGCATTCCCGTCCGCGGAGAGCGACGGTCCGCCGATCTTGGACGGCCAGCCCTTGGTGAAGGTCCACTCGGCGACAGGCGTCATGGTCTGGTCGTACATGATGATGGTGCCATCGAGGCGGGCGGCTTCGACCTGGCCCTGTTCAACCTGCTTGCGCCAGTTGTAGAAGTCCAGGTTCTTGGTGATTCCGCGCTTGAGGGTGATGTCCCCCCACTTCAGGCGGCCAGGGATCTTCCGGATGATGGATTCCTTGGCGCCTTTCGCGATGATCTTGTGATCGACCACTTCGGATTCGGAGCCGAGCCCCGAGACCTCAGTGAAATAGCCGGTAATCGCACCCACCGAAACTTCGAAGTGGGCACCGATCATCGGGTCGCCGGTAAGGCCGTCGTTGGTTGCAGCCATAGCTACGTCTCCTCAGTGTGTGTGAACTAGACTTCCGGCGCGTACTGGCCGATGCGGAAGATGACGAATTCGGCGGGTTTCACCGGGGCGATGCCGATATCGATGATCAACTGGCCGAGGTCGCGCGTCTCCTGAGGATTGTTTTCCTCGTCGCACTTGACGAAGAACGCCTGCTCGGGGGTTGCGCCGAAGAGCGCTCCCTCGCGCCAGACGTTCTTGAGGAACGCGTTGATGTCGCGCCGCATCTTGCTCCAGAGCATCTGGTCGTTGGGTTCGAAGACGGCCCACTGGGTGCCGCGCTCGATCGACTTCTCGACGTAGTTGAACAGGCGGCGCACCGAGAGGTACCGCCACGAGGCGTCGCTCGAAAGCGTCCGTGCGCCCCAGATGCGGATACCGCGGCCCGCGAACACCCGCAGGCAGTTCACACCATTCGGGTTGAGGACGCTCTGCTCAGAGTTCGTCAGGTTGATCGGCAGCGAAATGACGCCGCGAATGACTTCGTTAGCCGGGGCCTTGTGGACGCCGCGCTCCGAGTCGTTCCGCGCCCAGACGCCAGCGATGTGGCCGGATGGCGGGATGCTGATGGTCGTCGCCGGCGCATTCGGTGTCGGGTCGGCTACGTTGATCCACGGGTAGTACATTGCGGCGTACTTTGAGTCGTACCCGGCGATGTTCATCCGCCAATCCTGGACTTCCTGCGCGTTCAGGTCCGGCGGAGCGTCGATGATGGCGACGCGGTCACCCATGCGCTCGCAGTGTGCGATCATGGCCAGCTGGATGGCCTTCAGGCCGTCCATATCGAGGATGCCAGCCTTGTAAGCCGCCATGGCGTCCGGAGCGAGGACCATCGTGACTTCATCCACGGCTTCGAGGCCGCCGAGACCATCACGCTGCGTGACATCACCTTCGTAGTCGGCCGGGGTCACCGGGACGATGGCGGTGGTAGTGGATGACGGGAGAGCGAGGGGATAGGTGCCCGGCGCCGGTGCGCGCTCAGCGAGGTTGAGGCCCGTGACCTTCAGTTCCTCGAGCTGGACGAGTGTGGAGCCCTTGTTGACCACGTCGAAGGCGTTCTTCGCGCCCTTGCTGAGGTTGAGCCCTTCGAACTTCTCTTCGGTCGTGCCGGCCTTGACCGTGATCGTGAAGCTGTCGTCATCGCCTGCAGCCACGCTGACGGTGACGCCTTCGGGAGCGCCCGGCTTGGGGAGCGCCTTGATGGTCGCCTGGCCGCCCTTCGCCGTGAGTTCGGCCTGCGGCTGCGGCGCCGCGCCGCCTTCGGCTTCGCTGCCGATGCGAACGACGTATGCGAGGGTGCCGCCGTTGTTGAAGTACCCGTAGACAGCATGGGCGAGGTATGCGCCCGGGATGAAACCACCGAAGGTGTTCACGAACTGGGTCCAGTTCGCGACCATGGTTGCTTTGCCGATAGGCCCCTTCTCGGCGATGCCGAGGAAGGCCGCGACAGCCGTCCCGACGCCCTCGATGGGCTTTGTTCCCCTATCGACCTCTTCGACGTAAACGCCTGGCGTTAGATATGTGGGCATGCGGGCTCCTTTTCAGTAGTGCGGCACAAGACCGGAGCGGCGGTATAGTAGCACCGAATCAGTTCACTTGTGCAATCCATTTTGTTCCGATCGCGCCCCATTCGATGACTTGTTCGGGACAGCGTGGTTACAGTTCGATGTCGTAGGTTGATCCGGGCACTCCGATGGTTTGTTCGCCGCGACGGCCGTCGCTGGTTTCAAAGCGCAGAACGCGGGATCC
>JBDHWA010000319.1:0-2988 GCA_039809945.1 Dehalococcoidia bacterium
GGCGCACGGGCGCATGCGAAGCAGTTCACAGAGCTTTCGCGTGGGCTGCCGGACCTGCGGTGAGCCGGCGACGAAGGTCCGGTTCTACCCGAACCGCCCGCTGATGTAGTCTTCCGTCCGCTTGTCTTTCGGCGTCGTGAACAATTGCTGGGTCGGGCCGTACTCGACCAGCTGCCCGGTCACCTTTTCATCGGTGAGCATGAACGCCGTGTAGTCGGACACACGCGCAGCCTGCTGCATGTTGTGGGTCACGATCACGATCGTGAAGCTCTCTGCGAGCGACCGCATCAGGTCTTCGACTTTCAGCGTGGCGATCGGGTCGAGCGCCGAGCATGGCTCATCCATGAGCACCACCTCAGGTTCGACGGCAATGGTTCGCGCGATGCAGAGGCGCTGTTGCTGACCGCCGGAAAGCGCCATACCGGGCTTCTTGAGGTCGTTTTTCACTTCGTCCCAGAGGGCGGCGAGCTTGAGTGAGTGCTCCACCCGGTCGCTGATTTCGGATCGGGATTTGACGCCGATGAAGCGGAGGCCGGCCGCCACGTTCTCGGCAATGGACATGGTCGGAAAGGGATTGGGCTTCTGGAAGACCATGCCAATGCGCTGGCGGACGCGGGTGGGGTCGACGCCGGGCGCGTAGATGTTGTCGCCTTCGAGCAGGATAGTGCCTTCGACGCGGGCGCCCGGGGCGAATTCGTGCATCCGGTTGAAGGTCCGGATGTAGGTGCTCTTCCCGCAGCCAGAAGGGCCGATCAGCGCCGTTACGGAATTGCGGCGGATCTCCATCGAGATATCGGTTACGGCCCGGCGCGCCCCGTAGTAAGCCGAGACATGCTGGGCGCTGATGGCGATGGGCGACTCGGCTCCGGGGCCGCCGTCGCTGCTATCCGATGACTGAGGCTGCGGGCTGCGTTCGGTTGCCGGGGGTTCTTTTTCGGTGGTGACAGTGGCCATTCGAATGCTCCTATTGCCGCACGACGACGCGCGCGCCGAACAGTGTCCGGATCACGAGACTGATGACGAGGATGACGGAGACGAGGATGAGGCTCATCGCCCAGGCCTGTTCGTGCCAGTAGTCGTACGGCCCGGTTGCGTAGACGTAGATGCGCCTCGGGAGGGAATCCATGGGCGCGGTGATATCGGCAGTGGTGAACTGGTTGCCGAGTGCGGTGAACAACAGAGGCGCGGCTTCGCCGCAGATGCGCGAGAGGGCGAGCATGATGCCGGTGATGATGCCCGGAAGCGCCGTCGGGAAGACGATGCGGAGCACGGTTCGCCAGCGAGGGGCCCCGAGGGCGTAGCTCGCTTCGCGGATAGAGCGCGGCACGAGGAGCATCATCTCCTCGGTAATCCGAGCGACGATGGGGACGAGGATGATGGCGAGGGCGATGCTCCCGGCGATGCCCGAAAACCGTCCCTGCCGAACCACGACGAGGCTGTAGACGAACAACCCGACGGTGATGGATGGGATGCCCGCCATCACTTCGATGATGAAGCGGATGAATCCGCCGGCCTTGTTCTGGCCGAACTCCGACAGGAAGATGCCGCAGCCAATTGCCACCGGCACGCCGATGGCCAGCGCAGCTCCGACCATGATGACGCTGCCGACGATGGAGTTGAACACGCCGCCGCCTTCGCGCCCGGGGCGGGTCGGCTCCTCGGTGAGGAGTTCCCAGCTCAGGCCCGGGATGCCTTCGCGCAACAGGTAGAACAGGATGAGGAACAGCGGGATGACGGCAAGCAGCGCGGCGACGATCATCGCTGCCGTCATGGCCTGGTCGACGAGCTTGCGCCGGCGATAGAGGCCTTCCGTACGCGTGAGCACCGGCGACCGTGGGACGGCGCTCATTCCTGCACCACCACACGCCGCCCGCCGGTCACCTTCCAGACCAGCAGCCGGGCGATCACGTTGATCACGAAGGTAATCATCAGCAGGACGAGCGCGACTTCGAAGAGGGCCGCGCGGTGGACGGCTGTCGCCTCCGGGAACTGGTTCGCGATGACGCTCGCCATGGTGTAGGCCGGCGAAAAGATGTTCTCGGGGATTTTCACGCTGTTGCCGATGACGAGTGTCACGGCGAGGGTTTCGCCGACGGCGCGGGCGAGCCCAAGGATGGATGCACCGAGGATGCCGGAGCGGGCATACGGCAGCACCGTCATCGTGATCATTTCCCAGCGCGTGGCGCCGAGGGCGAGGGCGCCCTCACGCTGGCTTCGCGGCACGGCGGCGATGACGTCGCGTGAGACGGCCATCACCGTGGGCAGGATCATGATGGTGAGGATGATGCAGGCCGAGAAGAGGCCTGTGATGAGCGGCGTCCCGTCCATGAAGGGCGCCCAGCCGAAGTAGGTCACGAGCGTTGGGCCGAGGTGGTCACGGATGAACACGCCCATCACGAAGATTCCCCAAAGGCCGTACACGACGGACGGGATGGCCGCCAGCAGTTCGACCAGGTAGGAGACGGGCCTCGCAACATAACCCGGGGCGATTTCGACGAGGAACAGCGCCACGAGGACCGCGATCACGGTCGCGAAGACGAGCGCGAACATGGATGTGACCATGGTGCCGATGATGAAAGCGCCAACGCCAAAGGTGCGCGCAGACGGGTTCCAGTCGGTGGACCAGAGGAACTCGAGGCCGTTCGCGCGGATGGATTCCCAGGCTTCCCCGGTGAGCTCATAGAACAGTCCAGCGATGGTGAGGACGACCAGCAACCCGGCGGCGGCAGTGAGTGCGTTGAACGTCCAATCGCCGGGCTTCAGGCGGTTGTAGAGGCTGATCGAGCCGCGCCCGGCGGGCTTGTTCCGCGTTCGAACCATTGGCTTTCGCCCACCTCGGTTGCGCTTCAGCGAGGAACTCGCAGTCGCGAAGGTAGGACGAACGGTTTAACCGGTGGTTAACGGGCGAGGGGCGCCCCCGGGAACACGAAACCCGCCTTGGCGGCGGGCTTTCGATGGGCAATCAGTCTGGCGACCCCGAGCGGATTC
>JBDHWA010000320.1:0-2982 GCA_039809945.1 Dehalococcoidia bacterium
GCCGCGCCGGGATTGCGATTAGTCGTGAAGCGTCACGAGGCTTCCATCATACTTTCGCCCGCGAATTGCGGCACGGAATCGCCGCAGCGACGACCCGAGGCCGGACGGGTCACGCCGCGCCGCGCTCGCTTCGACCAGCTGGCAGACTTCCCGGTACCCAAGCCGCGCATAGGCAGCGACCGCGGGCGTGTTGTTCGGATCGACCGTCAGGACCACGTGGTCGCAATACTTGAGCAGCGTCTCGGTGACGGCGCTCGTTGTGGCCGTCGCATACCCTTTGCCGCGGTAGTCAGGATGGGTGAACACGTTGCCGACCACGGCAACGCCTTCCTGGCGCGAAACCACATGCGTCCCGGCGATGGCGACCAGCCGGCCCTCTTCCACCACGCCGCGGTAGACGCCGCTGTCGATGTGCTCGGGGATGTAGTAGCTCGGCCCGCCTTCGCTCCCGTAGAGGGCGTTCACTTTGCGGATGTCGATTCCGCTGAGGACCGCTGTCGGCTGGTCCACGACCGGCTCGAATCGTTCGCGCGTGACGGCCATGCGGATCATCGGCTGCTGGTTGGCGAGCCGGAAGTAGCGCCGCAGTGTGTCGAGGTGCTGCGGCTGGCAGGTCGCGTACGTCTGAGCGGTCCCTGGATGAATCGAAAGGATCGCGGAGACCGCATCCGGATCACCGAGCACGAAGGTCGCATCGCCGAGGCCCCCGCGGCTGTGCAGGACAAGGCCCGTCCCGGTTGTGCCGCGCGCGTAGTACCAGCGTGTGCGAGGAAACAGCGCGGGTTCGAGTTGCCCCAGCGCGTAGGCGGTGTATTCCACGCGGGGCGCGAGGATGGAGCGAATGGAGGCGATGTCCACCACCGGCTGCACAACGTAGTCGAGCCGCTGCCGGGCAAGCCCCTGCCATCGCACCTCGCGTTCGGCCATCTCAGCCATCCACCTCGTAGTGCGTCAGTCCCCGGAACTGGCGGTACCGTTCTTCGACTTCATCCCGCGTGAGCCGGAGCAGCCGGGACGGTCCGAAACCTTCCACCTGGAACGACGCGACCGTCGAACCATAGACGATCGCGCGGCGGATCTCTCGTGGTGTCACTTCCGCCACCGAGTCGAGATAGCCGATAAACCCGCCAGCGAAAGCGTCGCCGGCGCCCGTCGGGTCCACGACCTCTTCCAGCGGGTACCCGGGGGCAACGAAGTAGTCCTCGGCGCTGACAAACGCGGCGCCGAATTCGCCGAGCTTCACGATCACGCCGCCAGCGCCTCCTTCGAGCAGTTTCCGGCCGGCGCGCGCAATGCTTGGAGTACCGGCCAATTCACGCGCCTCACTCTCATTAATCGATACGAAATCGGCGGCCGACATGGCCTTCAAGAAACCATCGCGCGCGGTGTCGATGTAGAACTTGATGGTGTCGACCATGGTGATGCTCGCCGGGGGCAACCGGCGCATGAGTTCTTGCTGGACCTCGGGGTCAGTGGCGGCGAGGAAGGCCGCCTCGGAAGTCTCCCAACCGGCCGGCAACTCCGGCGTCCAACCGTCGTTCACCCCGAGAACCGTCTCGAGGGTGTCCCGGCTGTTCAGGTCGTAGTGGTAGCGGCCGTGCCAGCGGCTGGTCTTGCCGCCCTTGACCGTGGTCAGGCCGGCAAGGTCGATCGGGAACGGCTCGAAGGCTCGGCGGTGCTCGTCGGGGAAATCTTCACCCACGGCCGCGAGCAGCCGCACATCGGTGAACAACGCGGCGGCCAGGGCAGCCGCGGTCGCCGAGCCGCCGAGGACGTCCTCCGCCACTGCAAACGGCGTCTCAATGTGGTCGACGGCCACCCACCCGGTGATAAGCGTGGTCATTCGCTCCCTCCCAATCGACGGGCGAGCACAGGGCCCAGCCGCTCCCGGTTCTCTTTCGAAATGCTGCCTGGCGCAGTAACGAGGGCAGCGTCCAGCGCCCGGTTGCACTCGCACTCGGTGCGGCCGGGCAGCGCTCCCACAAGCTTCCTGACGATCGCCTGGCTCAGCGCCACATTCTGCTTCAAGGTCTCGAACACCATCTGCGCGTCGACCGTTTCGTGCGCGTCATGCCAGGTGTCGTAGTCAGTCACGGCGGCGAGCATGGCGTAGCAAATCTCGGCTTCGCGGGCCAGCTTGGCTTCGGGCAACGCGGTCATCCCAATGAGGTCGGCGCGCCATTCGCGGTGCAATTCGCTCTCCGCACGCGTGCTGAAAGCAGGGCCTTCCATCACGACGTAAACGCCCTCGCGATGCACATGCGCCGCGCTCTCCTCGGCAGCCTGGCGGACTGCCACGCGCAACGGCGCGCAAAACGGCTCGGCGAAGGAGATATGCGCGACCACGCCGTTACCAAAGAACGTATTCGGCCGGAAGCCCGTCGTCCGGTCGATGAGCTGGTGAGGTGTCACAACATGGCCCGGCCGGTAGTCCTGGCGGAGGCTGCCAACGGCCGAGACCGCAAGGATGCGCTCGACGCCGAGGGACTTCAGCGCCCAGATGTTGGCGCGCTGTGGCAGTTCTGAAGGGAGGAGCGTGTGCCCGCGGCCATGGCGCGAGAGAAAGGCGACACGAACGCCGTCGAGCAGCCCGATTCGAAATGTGTCACTCGGCGCACCGAATGGCGTGTCCACGGTGACTTCTTCCACCGCGGACAATCCGGGCATCTCATAGAACCCGGAGCCGCCAATGATTGCGAGCGGGATTGGTTGCGTCACCTGCCGCCAGTCTACAAGCCTCTCGCGTTATGGCGCTTCCAACAGTCCCGCAAGCGACTGGGCGAACGGCTGCCGGGCGACGCCAGCCTCGGTGATGATCCCGGCGATCAGCTCGGCTGGCGTGACGTCGAAGGCCGGGTTGTAGGCATCAAGGCCATCCGGCGCCCAGCGAATATCGCCCCAACCGCCAACCTCACGCGCGGCCCGGAACTCGATCGGAATCGCTTCCCCGGAGACGCAGGACGGGTCAATCGTGCTGCGCGG
>JBDHWA010000321.1:0-2961 GCA_039809945.1 Dehalococcoidia bacterium
GACGTCGCCGTGGTCGACAATCTCGCGACCGGCCGCCGTTCGAACGTCCCCCGCGAAGCGAAGCTGTACGAAGTGGACCTTCACGCCCGCGAACTCGAACGCATCTTCAAGGAGTTCGCGCCCGAAGTGGTGAACCACCACGCCGCCCAGGCCAGCGTGAAAGTCGGCAACGCCGACCCCGTGCACGACCTCGAGGTCAACGGCGGCGGCACGGCCCGCCTGATCCAGCTGGCCGTGGCCAACGGCGTGCGCAAGGTCATCTATGCCTCGTCCGGGGGCACCGTCTACGGCGAACCGGAGAGCCTCCCCGTCACCGAGGAGCACGCCATCGCGCCCCGTTCGAACTACGGCACGTCGAAGTACGTCGGCGAACTGTACGTGCAGCTCGCGGCCCGGACGGCAGGCATCGAATACACGATCTTTCGCTACGGCAACGCCTACGGCCCGCGCCAGGACCCCCACGGCGAGGCCGGCGTCATCGCCATCTTCACCGGCCTCATGCTCAACGGCGACCAGTGCACCATCGACGGCGACGGCGAGCAGAAGAAGGACTACATCTACGTCGGCGACATCGCCTCGGCGAACGTTGCCGCGCTCACGGCCGGGAACGGGCTGGTGGCGAACATCGGCACCGGCGATGGCATCACCGTGAACCACATCTACCGCACACTCAGCGACGCCATCGGGAACACCGTGGAGCCGCGATTCGGCCCGCCGCGGCCCGGCGACGTGCGCAACTTCTGGCTCGATTGTTCCCGCGCGAAAGCAGCCCTCGGCTGGGCGCCCGCGGTCGCGTTCGAAGCCGGTGTCGCGCGGACGGTGGCTTCGTACCGCTAACTATTCCGCGGCCGAAGCGCCTTCCGCCTGCGCGGCCATCGCGCGTTGCTGGTAGCCACTGAGAAACTCGCCCATCGTCTTCTGGGCGTCGTCGGCGCAGGTGCGGGCTGCTTCGAAGGCGAACCACGTGCCAAGCGACATGATGGTCACCGTGCCGAGGAACATGGCCCAGCGCAGGCTGTCCCCTTCGCCGACGCCTTCCGCCTGGAACAACTCCGAGATGCCGCCGATGGCCAGGGGCGCCGCCGCGGCGCCGCACACCGCCAGCGCCAGCCCGAAGGCGGAGAAAGCCTGCGCCCGGATCTTCGGCGGCGAAACCGCGGCGATGATCGAGATGAGCCCGCCCGTGCCCACCGAGGCCACGAGCGCGCCAACGGTCAGCAGCGCCAGGCAGACGATGGCCGATGGGATGACGAATGCGAGCGACCACGTGACGGCAAGGCTCGCCGCTCCGAGGACACCGATGTTCCCGAGGTAGCGGAACCCTTTTTCGAGCCCACGATCGGCCACCGGGCCGCCGTACCAGCTGCCGATGAAGCCCGCGAACGCGAGAAACGCCAGCGCCCCCGCCGCGCCTTCGGTGCTGAAGCCGTACCGCCGCTCGAAGAAGGCCGGGATCCAGAAGACAACGCCGAACAGCGAGAACCCGAATGCGGCGTTCGTGAAGATGAGCATCCGCAGCGACCGGATTCGCCAGACGCCGCCCAGGCTTTCGAAGAAGCCGAGCTTGTCCGGCGGATCAGCGAGGAAGCTCGCGAAAATCGGGTCCTGGCGGGCGGCCGCAAGCAGGTCCGCTTCGCCACGGCGGGGTTCGCGCAGCCGCAGGGCGAACATGCCGAGCAGCAGCCCCGGGATCGCCGCAGCGGCAAACCCCCAGCGCCAGCCCACAGCGCCAACGATGATGCCGCCAATGATCGCGCCGACCACCTGCCCCAGCGGGTTCGCCGAGCGGTGATAGCTCAACGCGCGGCCTCGCACGCTAACCGGGTAGTAGTCAGACAGCAGCGAACCGTGCGTGGGCACGATGGTCCCCTGCCCGAAGCCCAGCAGCGCACGCGTGAGGAAGAGCTGGACGAAGCTCGCCGAGGCTGCCGCGAAGATGCCTGCCGTGCCCCAGACCATGGCGCCGGCAGAGAGAATGTGGACGCGGTTCCAGCGGTCTGACCAGTTGCCGGCAGGCAGGCTGATGATCCCGGTGATGAAGATGACCGCCAACGGCAGCAGCCCCACCGTCAGGTCCGAAAGGCCGAAGTCCTCGCGGATAGGATCCAGCGCGACCGCCAGCACCGCCCGGTCGAACTCGTCGACGGCGTTCAGGACGAAGAGGACGGCGAGGGGCAGCAGCCCGAAGTCCTTCAGCCGGTTACGTGCAGGGGGCGAGGCCGGTGGCGTGGCGCCGGCGGAATCGTGGGACAAGCGCGGCATCCGTTCGGGGTTTGCGAGAGCTTACGCGACTCCGCGCTTACCGTTCGGCGATCACCGAGCCGTCGCGCGCGACGAACTTTCCGGGAAGCGGCACGCCGTCCGCCATCGCCCGTGGCTCGAGCTTGCGCTCGCACCAGAGGTCGAGGGTGTCTCGCTCGTCCTGGTACTCCATCCGGGGCACCGCGTACCCGCACGACGTCTGCACCTTCAGCACATCGATGAAGAACGCCTGGCGCACGTACGGGTGGAAGTCGGCGGCGAAGACGGAGCGGTGCTCCGCCAGTTCCGGCGCATCGAGGTCGACTCGCCGCCCGCGCCCGTACAGGCGCAGCACCTGCGCCTGCGCCTCGAAGCTGCAGAACATCAGCGTGATCCGGTCGTCGTCTGCGAGGTGGCGGGCGGTCTCGTTGCCGCTCCCGGGGTAGTCGAGGTACGCCACCCGGTTGGGCCCAAGCACGTGCAGCAGCGTGCGCCCCTTCGGCGAGAGATTAACCTCGCCTTCGCTTGAGGCGGGGGCCGTCGCCACGAAAAACATGTGCTGCCGTTCGATGAACTCCTTGAGTTCGTCAGTGATGCACTCGTACCACCTGGCCATGGGCATTCTCCACAGTTGCGAATAGTGCCAACCAGCTTCGAGGATTCCTGCCGGGTTGCCAACGGCCAATTGAGCGCTGAACCGGAGGGCCACGGCCGCGAGCG
>JBDHWA010000322.1:0-2936 GCA_039809945.1 Dehalococcoidia bacterium
CTGCGCATCGCCGCGCGCTACGCCGACGAGTGGAACGTCTGGGGTTCGCCGGAAGTCCTCGCGGCGAAGGGCGCGATCCTCAACCGCTACTGCGAAGAGATCGGCCGGGATCCGCGCGCCATCAAGCATTCGGCCCAGGGGATGCTCGCGCTGACCGACGACACCGCCATGGCCGAGCGCATCCGGGCCTCCGGCCGGCCCGCTATCGCCGGGAACGGCCCGCAGATCCGGGCCCTCGTGGAGCAATACATCGAAGCAGGCGTGGACGAACTGATCATCCCCGGCTTCGGACTCGGGCGGACCCTGGACGAGACGAAGGGCATCCTGGACCGGTTCGCCAACGAGGTGATGGCGCACTTCCAGTAGCATCTGCGGCGATGGAGCCGCCCAGCTTCCTGCACGCCCTGCACCAGGTGCGAACGGCTGAAGGCCTGCGCCTCGCTTCGTGGCTGGCCATCGGGCTGGTGGCCGGCGGGCTGCTTGTAAGCTGGCGGCGGCTGCTGGGCTGGTTGCGAACCCCCGAACTCCGCCAGCCCACGCTCGTGCGCTGGGGAAACGACGATACCGGCTGGTTCTTCGAACTCGCGGATAGCGGCGGCCGGGAATGGTTCGCTGAGGCTGGCGGCGCGCGTGTCCGGCTCGTCCCGGGCGGCGACGGACTGCTGCGCCCGTCAGATACGCTCCCGGCTCAGCCGAGCGTGCTGACATCGAGCGACGGCGCCCGCCTCCGCCTTTAGTAGGGGATCAAGAATCACCCACACGGTGGTTCGAGGGGCTTGCGCGCTGGACTAGGATTCCATGCGGGAGAATCTGGTTGCTACCGCGCATTCAATACGCTCAGGCCGAAGACAACGTCAGCATCGCCTTCTGGACCGTGGGCGATGGCGTCCCTGTCGCGCTCCTCTACCCGCCGGGGTTCAGCAACATCCAGTACGAGTGGGAGATGCCCGAGGCGCGAGCCTTCTTCGACGAGCTTTCCAGCTGGGCGACGGTCATTCGCTTCGACCATCGCAACAACGGGCTCTCGGAACGCGGGCTGACGAGCATCACACCGGAGGACTTCGGCCGTGACCTGATGGGCGTGCTGGACCGGCTCGATGTGCCGCGCGCTCACCTCTTCGCGGTGACGGAAAGCGGCAAGATCGCTATCCAGTTCGCCGCCGAACACCCCGACCGGGTGGCATCGGTCACGCTGTTCGGCGCTAACCCGGGGGCCGGCCCGGCCGGCGTTGTCCCCGGCTGGAAGTCGCTCGCCCCGATCATGCGCACGGACTGGCCGCTCTTTACCGACCTCCTCGCAACTGCCGTCAACGGCCTGGCCGACGGCGCGCAGACGGGCCGCATCTCGCACTATCTCCGCGAGAGCGTCACTGCCCAGGAATTCGAGTCAGCGCACGCGGCGCTCGGGCCGCTGGACGTTCGCTGCCAGCTGACCGCGATCAAATGTCCCGTCCTCGTGCTGCACCGCATGGATTCCGGGTTCTTCCCGATCGACCACGCCCGCCAGCTCGTAGCGACCATCCCGGATGCGCGCCTTTCGGTGGTGCCGGGTACGGCGCCGTTCGCCTGGGACCGGGCGGTTGCGGAGACAAGCAAGGGATTCATCCTCGAAACCGCGGCCGCCGAGAACCGCGCCCGCTTCGGCCTGCGCAGCGGCAACGCCTTCCGCACCATCCTCTTCACGGACATCGAACGCCACGGCGAACTCCTGCGTGTGCTGGGCGACCACGCCGGGCGGCAGC
Source organism: Dehalococcoidia bacterium (assembly GCA_039809945.1). Lineage (GTDB taxonomy): Bacteria > Chloroflexota > Dehalococcoidia > Tepidiformales > Tepidiformaceae > Amarobacter. The sequence continues at coordinate 1,743 of JBDHWA010000322.1, forward strand.
TCCTGCGCGAACACGAGCGCATCACCCGTGAGGCCCTCCGCGAGCACGGCGGCAGCGAAGTGAAGTCGATGGGTGACGGGTTCCTCGCCTCGTTCGGCTCGGCCCGGCGCGCGCTCGATTGCGCGATCGCCCTCCAGCGGGCGCTCCACGAAGAGGCGCTTGGCGGCGAGATGGAAGGGCTGCCTCACGGCTTGCGCGTGCGGGTCGGGATCAACGCCGGCGAACCGATCGCCGAGGACGACGACCTCTTCGGCGCGGCCGTCATCGCCGCCGCCCGCATCGCCGCGATGGCCGACGGCGGCGAGATCCTCGTGGCCAATGTCGTCCGCGAACTGGTCGCCGGTAAGGGCTTCCTCTTCAACGACCGCGGCGAGCAGCCCCTGCGCGGCCTCGAAGACCCGGTCCGGGTGTGGGAGTTGCGCTGGTAAGGCCGCCTTGCCGCAGCCAACCCCTCGTTGTTTCGCCGCCTGTTACCGTCTTTAGGAGTATGCGCCGTGCGTTTCTCCTCGTTTTCTTCCTGACCCTCACCGCCTTCGCCTGTTCGTCCCACTCCCGGACATCGGCGCAGGCTTCGACAAGCATCGACTGGAAAGCCTGCGGCAGCATCGAGTGCGCAACCTTCGCCGTGCCGCTGGACTACGCGAACCCCGGCGGCAAGACCATCGACCTCTCGCTGATCCGGATCAAGGCGCGTAAGCCCGACCAGCGCATCGGCGTCCTGCTGGCGAATCCTGGCGGCCCCGGGGCTTCCGCGAACGAGTTCGTCCGCATCTGGCGGAACCTCCTCGCCGGGCAGATTCGCGACCGCTTCGATATCGTCTCGTTCGACCCCCGCGGCGTCGGCGAGAGTTCGCCGATCCTCTGCCACGACAACCTCCAGGAGTTGGTCGCCGCCGACCCGGACCCGGATACCGACGCCGAGTGGCAGCAGGCCAGCGAGGTCGCACGCCAGTTCGCGGAGGGCTGCGAGGACAAATACGGCGACATCCTCCCCCACCTCGGCACGAAAAACGTGGCGCGGGACATGGACCGCATCCGCGAGGCCCTCGGCGAGACGAAACTCAACTACGTGGGCTACTCCTACGGCACCACCATCGGCGGGGTTTACGCCGACATGTTCCCCGGCAACGTCCGGGCGATGGTGCTCGACGGCGGCACGGACCTTTCGCTCAGCTTCGAAGACGTGAACCGGAC
>JBDHWA010000323.1:0-2897 GCA_039809945.1 Dehalococcoidia bacterium
GACACCGGACAACTGGCGCGAACTCCTCGGCGAGAAGCTCGTCTCGCCCGAAGAAGCGGTCAGCCTCATTGGCCATGGGCAGTACGTCTGGGCCGGTGGCTGGACCTCGGTGCCGCCACAGCTCTGCGGGGCGCTGGCGGCCCGTGGCGGCGAACTGAAGGACGTGACCATCGTCTCCTTCCTCACCCCGTACAAGTGGGACACGCCGGAGAACCTGGCGAACTTCAACATCATCACGGCCTACGCTTCACCGCTGGACCGGGCGGCGGTGCGTGAAGGCCGCATGGAGTACATCCCGGTCGTCCAGTTCCGTGAGGGCCAGATGCCGCCCGGCATCGCGCGCCTCGATGCCGCCCTCATCCCGATTTCGCCGCCGGACAGCGAGGGCTGGTGCTCGTTCGGCTCCGGCGTGTTCTTCGGGCCCACGGTTTCGAAGATGGCGCCACTCCTGATCGGTGAGATCCACCCTGACTTCATCCGCACGGGCGGGGACAACCGTGTCCATATTTCGAAGTTCGCGAAGGTGGCTGAGTACACGCTCCCGCCGGCGGTCGCGCCTATTCCGCCGCGCAGCGAGGAGACCGAACTCGCGGCCCAGGTCATCTGCACGCTCGTCGCCACGGAAATCGTCTACGACGGCTGCACGCTGCAGTTCGGCATCGGCGACGTTTCAGCGGCCCTGCCGGTCTTCCTCGACGACAAGCACGACCTCGGCGTCCACACCGAGATCCTGCCCGGCGGCGTCCCCGACCTGCTCGAAAAGGGCATCATCACCGGCCGGAACAAGCCCCACCACGTCGGCAAAATCGTGGCAAGCTCGCTCGGCCAGGTCGGGCCCGAAGACATCAGCCGGATCGACGGCAACCCGGCGTACGAGCTGTACGACTTCACCCACACCGACGACCTGCGGATGCTGCTGCAGATCGAGAACTTCGTGGCGGTAAACAATGCGCTCGCCGTCGACCTGACCGGGAATGTGTCCTCGGAGACGCAAGGCGCAGGGCTGTTCAGCGGGCCAGGCGGCCAGAACGCCTTCGCCGTCGGGGCGTCGTGCGCGGCCGGCGGTTCGGTCATCGTGCTGCCGTCGAGTTCGCTCGTTGGCGGCGAACGGAAGACGCGCATCGTCGGCGGGCACCCGCCGGGGACGGTGCACACGGTGCATCGCGGCTACGTGGACTTTGTGGTCACCGAGCAGGGCATCGCCCGGCTTCGTGGAAAGTCCATCCGCCAGCGCGTGGATGAACTGATCTCGGTGTCTCACCCTGATTTCCAGGCAGAACTGCGAGCAGAGGCGAAGCCTCTCTACGGCGTGTAGCCGCGATATGTTTGGCCGTTGCGCCCGGCCGGACGTAGCATGGAACGCGCCATTGGCGTCCTGCCGGGCCGGAATTCAGATGCGCACCGCGAACTACATCTTCTCTGTCGTTTCCATCGTGCTCGGGTTCGCGCTGATCCTGTTCATCCTCACGCAGACGTCGCACTGGAACATTGGCTTCGCCATCGGCATTGTCCTCATACTGAACGGCGCCATCCGGCTCTGGTTCGCCCAGGATGACCGGTAGATGCGCCGCAACTCCCTCCTGATCGAGGTCAGTTAGCCCAAGAATGCCCACGCCCCAGAGCATCCTCGTTCCGATCGTGCAGTCACCCGCCAGCTTCGAGGCCGTGAACGTGGCAGTCACGATGGCGAAGCCGAAGAAGGGCCGCGTCTACGTTGTCCATGTGATCGAGGTAAGCCGTTCGCTGCCACTCAACGCCGAACTCGATGCCGAAGCGCGCCGCGGCGAACAGCTCATCAAGCGCGCGGAGGAGATCGCCGCGGAAGCCGGCTACCCGGTTATCGGGACGTTGCTCCAGGCCCGGGAAGCCGGCCCGGCGCTCGTCGATGAAGCGGTGGACCAGGCCGTCGAAGCGATCATCATGGGCATTCCCTTCCGGAAACCCGGCACTTCGGCACTGCTCGGCCGGACTCCCGAGTTCGTCATGAAACACGCCACCTGCTCGGTCTGGGTGGTTCGCCAATCGATGGCGCCGGCACGGCCCCATCCCCACGAATAGACTGGCGGGTGCGATGAACGTCATCGTCATGGGTTGCGGCAGGCTTGGTTCGCGGATTGCGACCATGCTGGACACGGAAGGGCACCGCGTGACGGTGCTCGATATCAACGAGGCGGCCTTCAAGCGCATCCCGGCCACCTTCCGGGGCGAGCGGGTTGTCGGCAACGCGATGGACGCTTCGACGCTCGAACGCGGCGGCATCACTGAAGCGGACGCCTTCTTCGCGGTCACGCAGGGCGACAACCGCAACTACTTCGCCAGCCAGATGGCGCGCGAGGTGTACCACGTGAAGCGGGTGCTCTGCCGCGTGTACGATCCGGTGCGCGAAGAGATCTTCCGGGACCTCGGCCTCGAAACCTTCAGCCCAACCAGCTTCGGCGCCCAGATCATGGTGGAGATGCTGCACAAAGAGCCGGTGAGGAAGTAACGATGTACATCTTGATCGCCGGCGGCGGCAAAGTTGGCTTCCATCTCGCCGAAGAGCTCCTGCGCGAGAACCACGAAGTGCTCGTCCTCGAACGGGACTCAGCGCGCGCGGCGCAGGTTCGCGAGGAACTGTCGGGCAACGTCATGCAGGGCGACTCCTGCGAGGCCACGACCCTCGACGCGGCCGGGGTCTCCCGTGCTGACCTCGTCGCGGCGGTTACCGGCGACGACGAGGACAACCTCGTCATCTGCGACCTTGCACGCTACCGCGGCGTGCCGCGCACCATCGCCCGCATCAATAATCCGCGGAACGAACTGCTTTTCCAGAAGCGTGGCATCGAAACCACGATCTCGGCCACGCAGGCCGTCCTCGCCCAGATCGAACAGGAGCTGCCGACGCAGCAGATGATCCC
>JBDHWA010000324.1:0-2886 GCA_039809945.1 Dehalococcoidia bacterium
GTTCACGTCTGTGCTGGAAGCGCTGAGCACGGCAGTGAGCAAGAAGAAGAGGGCTGAGGCCAGGCCGAGACCGGCGAGCCAACGCGGGAAGGTGCGAGTGCGAGCTGCGAGCACGTTGGCCGCAAGCAGATGTGTGGCGAGCCCAAATCCCTCCACCGCCAGCAACATCCCACCCATCCGGTACAGCACTGGCGCACTTTCCCCCACTTCGTCGACGTGCAGGGCGGTGGCAGCCAGGACCACTGCCGACATCAGTGCAAGCGGCCCGGCGACGGTGAGTCCAACGAGGGAAACCACGGCAAGCCGGGCAGTGCCTCCCTCGGCCCGCACCATTCGTCGCCACAGGGAACCGAACCACCAGGTGAGCGCCATCGAGGCGAGGCCGAGCAGCCACACTCCTGCCTTGAGTCCAGCCTGGTGGCCCGCAAGATAGTCGCTGATCTCGCTCTCGGAGGCCGTTGCGGCTGGAGGTTGCCCTCCAAGGACACCGGCCACGCCGAGCAGGACCACGAAGGCAAGGCCGCCGAACGCACCAGAACGCTCCCACTTCGAATCGTTCATGACTTCGCGCTACTCCGCGAACACAGCCGCATGTTCCTGGAAGTGGCTCGCAGGCGTTCCGAACAGATCGGCCACGGAGTAGACGCCTTCGCCGTAGAAACGGGCGCTCTTCGTCCACTCGGTGTCCTCTATCCGCTGTAACGCGTCAATAACGCGTTCGATAGCGGAGTCGTACCGGGCGCCGAGCGATGCCCGTGTCACGGCGCGCGCTTCCCACTTCACCAGCCAGTAGCTGCCCGCGTCGGCCACCAACTTCGGATAGTTGAACATCCCCTTTCCGCGCTTCGCGCTCTCCACCTCCCTGGGCAGTTGTTCCAGGGCCCAGGTGACATGGTGGAGCAGCTGCTTCCCGGTCCAGCCGCTTCCGGGCGCCCGGCGATTCCAGGCGTCGTCAGGAAGAGTCGAGACCAACCGCCGGAACGAATCCGCGGTGGCTTCTATCTCAGCGCGGAGCGTAGCGCGCCGGTCGTGAACGGGTGTCGTGTGCATCCTGTCCTCCTTGCTGGCAGCACTTGCGCGAGCCTATGTGACTGAGACAATTGGATGGAGTCGAGCTCTAGTTCGCTAGAGTTGGAGTATAGCCAAATAGAACGAGAACACAAGCCCCGGCGGTACAACTCACCTGAGCGGGTAGACCGGGCGCAGGCTACTGGGCGGGAGATCCTGCGCGCGGCCGAGCGACTCTTCGCGAGCGACGGATACGCTTCCGTGACGATGAAAGACATCGCACACGAGGCTGGTGTCGCGCCCGCAACGGTGTACCTGCACTTCGCGCGGAAAGGTTCGATAGTCCAGGCACTCGCCCGTGCGATAACCGACGACCCGGACCTGAGTGTCGAACAAGTCGAAGGAGTAGCCTCGGTTCGGGAACAGATCCGCCTCGGAGTGTCGATTCTCCGTCGATTGAACGAGCGCTCGTGGGTCGTGGCAGAGATTCTGCGCATGCACGCTGGCGCGGACCCTGAACTGCAACTCCTCAGAGAGGATTGGCAGCGCCGTCACATCGACGCCGTCACGCGGGGTGTGGCCGCCGTTGCGCATTCGGGGCAGCTGCGTTCCGGGCTCACCGCCGAGGAAGCGGCCGACATCCTGTATGCAGTCGCCGGCACTGATGTCTACAGGGCACTGGTGCGCGAGCGCGGGTGGTCGCCTTCCGCCTACGAGTCCTGGCTTGCGCGATTCATTGACGACCACCTGATGGCGAGGTCGTAGCGGTCTTTCGGACGGTTCTCCCGGGCAATCCAAGCAGTGAGCTCGGACTTCGCTTGTTCACCCGGCAGAGGCCGGTGGCAGCGCGAGATAGGAGCGGCATTCCGGCGAACGCCCCTCCCCCGAACACGCGACAGGTTGCCGCGCGTTTGGCATAGTTTGCCCTCGGCCATTTCCCGCCCGGAGGCACCCCATGTTGCGCCCTCAGGATTCGCCCACGCGCGAGCGCAAACGGCTCGATGGCGTCTGGTTGTTCCGTTTCGACCACGCCGATGAAGGCCTCGCCGGGCGCTGGTACGCGGGTGCGCTCCGGGATGCGCGAGCGATGGCCGTGCCCGCTTCGTATAACGACATCTTCACGGACCTCGCCGCCCGGGAGTACGTCGGCGCGGCCTGGTACCAGGTGGAGGCGTTCGTGCCGCGAGGCTGGACAGGCCAGCGGGTCGTGCTCCACTTCGAGTCGGTCACGCACCACGCCACGGTCTTCGCCGGCGAGACTGAGGTCGCCCGCCACAGCGGTGGCTACCTGCCCTTCGAAGCCGACATCACGGAGCATGCACGCCCCGGCGAGCGCGTTCGCATCACGGTCCGTGTCGACAACACCCTCACCTGGCAGACGATTCCGCCGGGCGTCGTGTCCACCTCACGGTCGGGCGAGCGGACGCAGCGCTACTTCCATGACTTCTTCAACTACGCGGGCATCCACCGCTCGGCCTGGCTCGCTGCCCTGCCGCCCGTCGCGGTCGACGACGTCTCCGTGGTCACCGGTTTCGATGGCGCGACCGGCCTCGTCGACTACACCGTCGCCATCGCCGGCGGTACTGCCGAAGTTCGCGCCCGGCTCAGCGATGCGAACGGCGTGGCCGTCGCGGAAGCATCCGGGCCGAATGGCCGCCTGGCGGTGGCGAACGCCGTTGCCTGGCGCATCGGTCACGGCTACCTCTACGACCTTGCTATCCGCCTCGTCGACGGCGAACGGCTGCTGGACGAATACCACCTCAACGTCGGCATCCGCACGGTCGCGATCGACGGCGCGAGGCTCCTGCTCAACGGCGAGCCGGTCTACCTGCGAGGCTTCGGCATGCACGAAGACCATGTGACGCTCGGCAAGGCCCA
>JBDHWA010000325.1:0-2832 GCA_039809945.1 Dehalococcoidia bacterium
ACTCACTCCCCGCGGAGGCGGCCGAAGAGCATGAGGTCGTGGTAGGCGCCGTGGCGCCACTGGGCTTTGCGGATGGTGCCTTCGTAGGTGTACCCCGCCTTCAGCATCGCCCGCTGGCTCGGCACGTTCTCAACGTCGCACGAGCCTTCGACACGGTTCACGTTCGTGTGTTCGAAGAGGTAGTCCGCGAGGAGCCGGATGGCCTGGGGGCCATAGCCCCGGCCGCGCACTTCGGGCAGCAGGGAGATTCCGAACTGGTAGGCCATCGACTCGGGCGGCGGACCGTACATCGACGGGCGCCAGTCAATCGCGCCAACGGGCCGGCCGCTGCCCACTTCGCAGACGAGCAGGGTGCCGTGCATGTCGTCGATGAAGCCCTTCTCGTACTTCTCGGCGCCCGGTTTTCGCGGCAGGCCAAAGTCGTTGAACTCGCCGCGATAGTCCGGCGACGCGTCCCATTCGTCGAGCAGCGGGATGTCGTCGATTGTGGGTTCGCGCAGATAGACGGTGTCGCCGCCGCTCACCCCTGGAGGACCACCTTGCTGGCGATGAGGCTGGCAATCCGGTCAGCGGCGATGCCGAACTCTTCGAGGACTTCGACCGAGTGCTCGCCGATGAGCGGCGACCGCCGTGGGTAGCCCCCGCCCGAGCGGCTGAAGTGGCCGAGCTGCGCTGGGCCCATCATCGCCCCGAACTGCGGGTGGTCGAAGTACTCGAAGTAGCTGTTTTCGTGCAGCCACGGGCTCTGGAAAAGGTCGTCGGGGGAGAGCGCCGGCGCCGCCGGGACGCCCCTGCTCAGCAGGCGGTCCACCGCTTCGTCGCGGGGGAAGGCCGCCATGCCGCCGGCGATCTGGTCAGCGAGCGGGCTGTTCACACCTTCCAGCAGCGCCTTCTCGGCTACCAACCGGCCCGCCCATTCGGGATGGCCAAGGGCGACGCACACGGAAGCGAATTGCTCGGGCCTGTTCCCGGCGATGAGCACCCAGCCGCCATCGGCGCACTGGTAGTACCGGTTGAGCGCCGAGACGCCGATGCAGTCACGCGCGCCTTTCGGGTTCGCCGGGCGGCCTTCGTACCAGGTCACCTCGCCCGACTGGAAGAGGATGCTCTGGTTGGCGAGGCAGGTCAGCACCTCCTGGCCTTCGCCGCTGCGTTCGCGCTCATGCAGGGCCGAGACGATGCCGAAGGCAGCAGCCATCGCGCTCCCGGTGTCGTTGATCGGGATCTGGTAGAAGACCGGCTCGTCGTCACCGCCCTGGGCAGCCATCAGGCCGCTGCGCGCCTGCACCAGCGGGTCGAAGCCGGGGTCCGGAGACAGTTCGCCGGTCGGTCCATAGCCGCTGACCGAACAGGAGATGATACGGGGGTTGATCTGCTTGAGCGTGGCGTAGTCGATGCCGAGGCGCTCCCGGACGCCGTTTCGGTAGTTGTCGAGGACGACATCGGAGGCACGGACGAGGTCAAGGAAGAGTTCCCGGCCTTCCGGCTTCTTCAGGTCGAGGGCGAGGCCGCGCTTGCCCCGGTTGTAGCCGATGAAGCCGAGGCCGTACGTGCGGAAGGGGTCTCCGTCCGGGGGTTCCACCTTGACGACGTCAGCTCCCCAGGCCGAGAGGATGCCCGGCGCGAACGTCCCGGCGATGAACGCGCCGAGGTCGAGGACACGCACTCCCGCGAGCGGCCCTGTCCCTGTGGCTGGCCCTGCGTTCGAACTGTGGACAGCCGGGGTGTGCGGAGGCAGCGCTTCGACCTTCGCCGGGGTAGCCAGCCCACGAACCGAACCCGGCGTGCGGCCAAACTTCAGCGGGACGCCCGGGATCTCGACTTTGCCGTGCTTTGCGTCGGTGAACTCGAGGCACATGTCGTTCGAACGCGCGGTCTCGCTGTGGAACCATTCGCGCGACGTTCCGACCGGCCCGCGCGGCACGTCGTGGTCATGCAGGATGTCGAGCCATTCGGCCCGCGTCTTCTCTTTAAAGCGCGCGTCGAGGGCCTCGATGACCTGGGTGTTTATGCCCGGCTTGAGGAGGCTGGCGAAGTCTCCGTCGACGCCTTCGAGGGTCATCAGGTGCATCATGTCCGTGGCTTCGAGGGCCTTCAGGAAGAACTGCGGCGTCAGCGAACCGAGGAAGAACCAGAGCCCATCGGAGCATTCGTAAAGGCGGTAGTTGGGTACGCCGCCGCGGCTGCCGCGCCCGCCCATACGGAACATGCCGTCGGCATGCACAGTGCCGCCGGCTTCGACTGCGCCGAGGGCATCGAGGCCGCTGACGACGATAGCCTGGCCTTCGCCGCTGCGGGCGCGTTCGTGCAGGGCCGCACCAAGGACACCCGCGCCGAGGACAGCGTGGCCGTAGGAAACCTGCGGGGTTACCAGGTAGATCGGGCGGTCTTCGTAGCTCGACTGCAGCCAGGCAGCGCCGGTAACCGCCTGGAGGAGGCCTTCATCGGGCGGGAGCTGGCTCCAGCGGCCCTGGGGGGAGTAGGGCGGAAACCAGGCGTGCAGCAAGGCGGGGTTCGCCGCGCGCACTGTTACGGGGTCGAGACCGCTCCGCTCCAGCTCCCCCGGGGCCCAGTCGAACACAGCCACATCGGCATCGGCAAGGAGCGAACGGGCGGCCGAGAGGCCGGCAAACGAGTGAACGTCGAGGGTGACGACCTGCTTATTCCGGTTCCAGCAGAGGTAGCCGGGGTGGTCCTTCATGCGGTCTCCGCCGGGCGGTTCGACCTTGATAACCTCGGCTCCCAGGTCCCCGAGCAGCATCGTCGCCATCGGACCGGCGATACCCTCGGAGAAGTCGATGATGCGGATGCCCTCGAACGCTGTCATGGGAG
>JBDHWA010000326.1:0-2831 GCA_039809945.1 Dehalococcoidia bacterium
GTCAGGATCCCCGTCGTCGCCGACGGTTCCCAGCCGGCCTCCTTCAGCAGGGCGCGTGCCTTCTCCAGGTCGCGATTCACGAAGTCGTATTCGCCCACGTACGCCCACGTTCGCGGCGCGATGGGCGATGACGACACGGTTGCCGCGCCAGCGAAGTCCTTGTCAACGATGGCCCGGCGATCGACGCCGAGGGAGATGGCCTGGCGCACCAGCTGGTCCCGGAAGAGCGTATTCGTCGTGTTCAGGTAAAGCAGCACCTGGGTCGAGCGCTCCAGCTGGTCCACCCGCGTGTCCTTGACCTTGCGAAGGTCCGTCAACTGCCCCTGGGCCGCCGTCTCGCGGAGCAGCAGCCCGCGCACGTCCCCGGACTGCAAGGCGCGGATAGCGCTCGCATCATCGGTGTAGAACTTGAGGATGAGACGGTCGACGCCAGGCTTCCCGAGGTGATACGCCGGGTTTGCGACCAGCCGCGCCTCTCGTGAGTCCATGGACTCGACCTTGTACGGCCCGCTGCCGACCGGCGCGGCGTTGAACGGCGCATCCTCCATCTGCTCCACGGCGATGCTTCCCAACAGGTGTTCCGGCAGGATGCCAACTGTCGCTGACCGGGCAAGGAACGGCGCCGAGGGCTGCCGCAACTTGACGACGAATGTCTGATCGTCGGGGACATCGATGTCGGCGCCGCGCCAGCCCTCGGCCAGCGCCTGGTCGCCGTTGAAGTCATTGCTGGTGACGGTTCGCACGGTGAACGCGACGTCGCGGCTGGTGAGCGGCTGGCCGTCGTGCCAGGTCAGTCCCTTGCGCAGCTTGAACGTGTAGGTGCGGCCTTCGTCTGTGATCTGCGGCAGGTCGGCAAGGTCCGGCTCCACCTGGCCGTCAGGCCCGATGCGGACGAGGCCGGAGAAGACGAGTTCGGAGAGGTCGGCGTCAACTTCGTTCGCGCTTGCGAACAGCGGGTTCACGCGCTGCCAGGTGCCGGAGACCCCTTCGACGTACGTGGACGTCCCGGTGAGGACTACGCCTTCGTTGCCAGACAGCCGCAGGGCAAGGGCGAGCACCGCGGCCAGCGCCGCAACCACAATCGCCCCAACCAGGAGGGTGGTCCGCCGCGATCTGCCGGGAGTGCGATGCTCGAGCAAGGGCTACTTCTGCTGCAGCACGCTCAGGAACGAAATCAGGATGAACGCGATCACGAGCAGGATGGTGGCCTGGAACAGCGTGCGCTCGAGGCCGCGCTTGGTGCGATAGACGCTTCCGCCGGACATGCCGCCAAGGGCCGCCCCGAAGCCGGAACCTTTGACCTGGAGCAGCACCACGACGATCAGGATCGTGGAAACCAGGATCTGGAGGACGTTCAAAAACAAATCCATGAATGCTTACCGTGTTGCGGCGAGCGAGGCTTCCCGCGGGGCGTGCCTCGTTTCGAGCGAGTAGATGTCCCGGTTATCGTACAGTCGCATAACCGTACCGGCGAGCTTGTCCGGGTCGTGGCGGTAACGGTTCTCTTCCGCAACCACGTCTGCCTGCACCAGCCGCACCCCTTCGAATGCCCGCAGTGCGTCCTGCGCAATCGAAACGGCTTTCGACTTCCACGCTTCCGGCAGCTCGCTGGCGATGTTGTTGTTCGCCAGCACCACGTTGAGGATCCCCTTCCCGGCGTGCCGCTCCAGGGTCTCGATATGGTCGGCGACGCTAAAGCCGTCGGTTTCCCCGTGCTGGGTGGCCACGTTGCAGATGAACACCTTCATCGCGCCTGTCTGGTGAAGCGCCTTCTGTATCTCCGGGACCAGCAGGTTCGGGAGGACGCTGGTGTAAAGGCTGCCAGGGCCGATGACCACCAGGTCGGCGTCGAGGATGGCGCGGACGGCGTCGGGGTGGGCCGTTGCGTTCGGCGGGTTCAGGTAAAGGTCGCGGATGCGCGCGCCGTGCTCGGTGATGTTGTGCTCGCCGTGGACGAGCTCGTCCTCGTGCGTGCGCGCGCTGAGCGTAACGTCCTCGAGGGTCGACGGGAGGATGCTGCCTCGGACGTTCAGCACACGAGAGGCTTCATGGAGGGCCGTCTCGAAGTTCCCCGTGACCTCGGCCATCGCCACGATGAACAGGTTCCCGAAGCTGTGGCCTTCGAGGCCCGTGCCTTCCGTAAAGCGGTACTGGAACAGCTTCGACATCAGGGGTTCGGCTTCGGCCAGCGCGGCGATGCACTGGCGAAGGTCACCCGGGGCCACCACACCGAACTCCTGGCGGAGCCGGCCGGTGCTGCCGCCGTCGTCCGCCACCGTGACGATTGCCGTCAGGTTGCTCGTGTGCCCCTTCATCCCGCGCAGCAACGTCGAAAGCCCCGTGCCGCCGCCGATGGCGACAACGTGCGGACCCCGGCTGAGGACTCGCTTGTTGTAGATCGCCTCCGCGAGGCCGGGACCCTGTTCGCGCGTCTCGGGTCGCACAAACGCGAACAGCAGAGACTCGTTCAGCTTCCAGACGGAGATGCCGACGGTGGTCAGCGAAAGCGCCATGAAGAGGAGGCCGCGGCCCCAGCGCGGGATGAACTGGAGCGTCAGGTAGTAGAACGTCCCCGGGAGCTCCACCTGGAGGTAGGCCTCCTTCAGGACGTAGGCGATGCCGAGGCCCATGAGCGAGACGCCAAAGAGGAGCAGCGCCAGCCAGCGCTTGATGTGCATTCCCGGGTACAGCCATTTCAGGGCTGAGTGTTCGCGGATGGTGCGAAGCGTCATCGCGGGGAAGTGTACCACCGGTTCTCGATATCGCTCGGCAGCCTAAACATTTAGCTCCTTCTCCAGCAGAGCCTGCACCACGCCCGCATTCGCGCGGCC
>JBDHWA010000327.1:0-2815 GCA_039809945.1 Dehalococcoidia bacterium
ATGGCCGTCTACTGGCGCCAGGACGCGGACAAGATCATGCCCGTCCGTTCCGCGCGGACGCCGTTCGTGAACTGGGTGTCGGAACTCGATGCGCTCTATGGTCACGCGGGCGGCGCGATCACCCAGAACGAGGCGGATGCTGTCGGCCAGATCATCCAGTACGGGATCAAGGACCTGAACGCCTTCTCCCCGGTCTCCAGCAACTATTACTACCGCGACCACGACCGGCCCGAGCCCTACAACCTGGCGACCAGCACGTCCTACTTGCGGCAGGCGGCGGAGCAACTTGGCCTGGGCGGCTCGCCAAAGGTCAGCGCCTGGAAGTTTCGCGAGCCGGGCCAAAGCCTTCCCCCCGGGGCGCCCGCGGGCGGCATCGAAGTCGACTACAGCGGCCGCCTGTACGCATGGCAGTACATCCAGTGGAAGTGGGATGCCGCGAAGTCTCGCTACCTCCGTTACCAGTTCGGCGGCCCGGAGATTGACGTTGACACGGGGGAGCAACTCGCCTTCGCCACGGTCATCGTGATGCGCGTCCCCTCGCACGTCGTCGACGAGTCGGGCCACGTCATCCTCGACCAGGTTGGCAGCGGCTCGGCGATCGTCTTCACCGGCGGCCAGGCGTACGAAGGCACATGGAACAAGGAATCGCGCACGGCGCATACGACGTTCCTGAGCCCGCGCGGGGACCCTATCGTTTTTGAGCGCGGGCCGATTTTCATCCAGGTCATCGGCGAGCAGAGCGCGTTCGATTACACGGCCGCCCCCGGCGACCTGCGTGAACTGCCAGCCTACGAACCGCCGCCGCCCGGCGCTGGCATCGAAATCCCTGACGAACCGCCGCCCGCAACGGCGACCGCGACGCCCACGGAGGCGCCATCCCGGACAGCCACCGCCGTGACACCGCGGCCGAGCGCGACAGCGTCCGCTGTCCCCGGCAGCCCCACCGCGAAACCCGGCACGACTGTGCCAACGGCCGAGGGCACGCCTTCCCCGCCGGGGTCTCCGCCGGCGGTGTCGCCATCGCCCTCGGAGGCTTCGGCGACGCCGTAGGAGCTGGGTTTAGTGAGGGTTGTGGCCGTTCGTTCGGACGCAGACGTGGCCCGACGGGTCCATCGGCGCGGTGCAGAGTGGGCACGGCGGCCGGCCGGCAGCGAGGACGGTGCTGATCGTGCCCCTGAGTTCGTGGGCGCGGGCGTAATCGAACTGGAGCCGCAGGTTGGTCACGCCCTCAGCCTCGTCCGGGCCGTCTGCAGCGATGAGCACCACCTGGCGGTCTTCGCGGTCCACGCCCATCGACAGCTGCGCGAGCCGGAACTCGAACGTCGTGTTCAGGGGGAACACCGGCGCTTCGGGCCTGTCATCTGGCGGCGACGGCACGTAGCGGAAGTCCTCGTCCTTCAGCACGCTTTCGATGGCGTCGCCAAGCGCGGCGAGCTGTTCCTTTTCGAGCCAGAGCGTGGCCGATTCATCGGCGATGGTCATCGCCCGGAGGCGGAAACGCCGTTGGCCCGGTTGGCCGATGGCTTCGGCGGTGATGTAAGCGAGCGGTCCGAACTGACGGGGTTCTGGCATGACTCGATCCTAGGGGAGGCAGCCCGTTCTGCCTAACGCGACCGGAGACGGGGCTGGCGCGGCGCGGGCGAGTCATACTGCCTATTGCCTTCCGGCGATCATGTCGATAAATTCACAAAACGATAAGGAAGACGAAGAAAGTCGACACATTTTGTCGCGATGTTGACGCAGGATTTCCGCGACGGTGAACCCGGAGCGGGGGCGCCGATCCTGATTGCGGAAGGAGCGGTTCTATGACTGAGCAGACGCGGCGAGCCACTCGCCTCATGCGTATCCGTGACGTGCTTGCCCGGCGGGGGAGCGTGAGCGCAGCCCAACTCGCTGATGAACTCGGCTACAGCCAGCGCACCATCCAGCGCGACATTTCCGCGCTCGAAAGCGAACTCGGCGTGCCCCTGGTGTTCGAAGCCCGCCGCTGGAAGCTGATGCCCGGCGCTTCGATGGTCTTCGGGCCGGTGCGCCTCACCCTCCAGGAGGCGCGGGCGGTCTACTTCGCCACACGCCTGATGCTCCGCTCGGCCGACGAGCGCGACCCTGACGGCATTTCCGCCCTGGAGAAGGTGGCGGAAGCGCTCCCGCCCGGCCTGGCCGCGCACATGCAGCGCGCCGTCACCGAATACAGCGAACTCCCGGCCAACACGCGGTACATCGAGACGCTTCGCAGGCTGACGGAAGCCTGGGCTTCGAACCGCACCGCTACCATCACTTACCGGTCGGCGAACTCCGCGAACGCAAGGACGACTGACCTCGACCCCTACATCCTCGACCACGCGCAGAGCGGCACCTACGTCGTCGGGTTCAGCTCCGAGCACAAGGAAGTTCGCATCTTCAAGCTCGACCGCATCCTCGATGTCGACCTGACGCAGCACGATTTCGAACCCCCGGATGTCGAACACATCGCCCAGCAGCTCCGCCGCAGCTGGGGCGGCGTCGTTTTCGGCGAAGTTGAGTTCGAGGTCATCATTGAATTCACGCCGGCTGTGGCCAGCCGGATCCGCGAGAGCTACTGGCACCCGAGCCAGCAGCTCGAGCCGCTCGACAACGGGGGTGTCCGTATGAAGGTCAGCCTGCCGAGCCTCCTCGAAATCACGCCGTGGGTGCGCGGCTGGGGTCCCGAAGCCGTCGTCATCGCCCCACCGGAACTGCGCCAGGAGATCGCTGCCTCGATGGCTGCGGCAGCGGCCAACTACCAAAGCGCCTGACCGCATAGACTGAGCGGACTGTGGACCATGCCTCTTCTCTC
>JBDHWA010000328.1:0-2813 GCA_039809945.1 Dehalococcoidia bacterium
AGGCCGTCGCCGTAGAGGGGCATCGGTTCGCCGGCGAGCGCCCGCGTGATGAAGAGCGGGATGAATTTCTCGAGGTGTTGGCGAGGCCCGAAGACGTTGCAGGCGCGAAGGATCGTCGCTGGAAGCGCGTACGTCTCCGAATACGCGCGAACCATCAGTTCGGCCGCGGCTTTGCTCGCCGAATACGGCGAACCCGGCGCGAAGGGGTGCTCCTCCGTGGCTTCAACGCCTGCCGGTAGCGATCCGAAGACCTCGTCGGTCGACATCTGCACGAAGGCTGCACGGCCGTCCGCCCGGACCGCTTCGAGCAGGCAGACCACGCCCTCAACGTCCGTCCGGGCGAACACTGCAGGGTCGAGCAGCGAACGGTCGACGTGCGTCTCGGCCGCGAAGTTGATGACGAGGTCGGTTCCGGACACGAGGTCGCGGGCCAGTGCGGCGTCGCACAGGTCGCCTTCGACGAACCGGTAGGCTGCACCGGTGACGCCGTCGAGGTTCGCCGGGTTCGCCGCGTAGGTCAGCTTGTCGAGGTTCGTGACCTCCCAGCCGTCCGCCAGGAAAGCGCGGACCACGTGACTGCCGATGAACCCGCACCCGCCGGTGATAAGCGCCTTCATTCCCCGGCCTCGAAGCGCGAATGGTCGCCGAGGACGAGCCTGCTTCCTGCGGGCGCACGCCGAACCTGCACGAACCGCCCGATCATCGATTCCTTGATGCCCGGCGAATCCTCGACCGCGCTCGACTCCATGATGATGCTGTTCCTCACCGCGGAATCCGCGAGTGTGCAGTTCGCCCCGACGGAAACGTGCGGGCCGACCTCGCAGCGAGCCAGCGTCGCGCCCTCTCCGATGACGACTGGGCCAGCAATGGTGCAGTCGCGCACAATCGCGTCGGCCGCGATGCGTACCGTCCCGCTGAGCGCCGAATTCGCCACGGTCGCGCCGCGCTGGCAGCTGCCTTCCATCTCGTCGAGGACGGCACGGTTGGCCGCGAGCATGTCCTCCATCTTCCCGGTGTCAATCCAGTAGGCCGACGTCGTTGTAGCCGAAACACCGTGCCCCCGTTCGATGAGGCCGTTGATCGCGTCGGCGATCTCCAGTTCTCCGCGCGCGCTCGGCGTGAGGCCGGCGATGACGTCGAACACCGCCGGCCGGAACGCGTAGACGCCGATGACCGCCAGGTTCGATGGCGGCTCAGCTGGCTTTTCGACCACCCTTAGGAGCGCGCCGCCTTCGATTACGGCAACGCCGAAGGCCCGAGGGTCTTCCACCGCCTTGAGGACGACCGCGCCCCCGGCGTCGCTCTGGTCGAACGCGCGCACGAACGCCTCGATCCCGCCTTGCAGCACGTTGTCGCCGAGGTAGAGGACGACCGGCTCGCCGCCGGCGAAGCCCTCGCAGAGTCCGAGGGCGTGTGCGATCCCGAGCGGCGCTTCCTGCCGCACGTAGGTGAAGCGCGCGCCGAATGCCGAGCCATCGCCCATGGCGTCACGGATCTGGGGCTCGGTGTCGCCGACCACGAGCGCGATCTCGGTGATTCCGCAGTCAACGAGCTGCCGCACCGGGAAGTGCAGGACCGGGGTGTTGGCGATGGGGACGAGTTGCTTCGCGCCCGAGTAGGTGAACGGCCGCAGCCTGCTGCCCTTGCCGCCGGCGAGCACGATGCCTTTCATGGCGACGGATTATAGGTTCGCGCTTCCGTTAGGATCGCCTGAATGGTTTCCGGCCCTCTCCGTGTGTTCTACAACGCCAGTGCGTTGCCGCGTCAGGAGGCCGGCGCGGGCGTCTACACGCTCGAACTCGGCCGGGCGCTGGCCGCGCGCGAATCACTTCGCCTCGATGTGTTCGCGCCACGGGACCCCGGCTTTGGGATATGGACCGGGACCCCCGGCGGGCTCACCGGGCGCCTCGCCTGGGAGGAGTTCCAGCTTGGCCGCCTGGCATCCTTGCGCGAGGCCGATGTCTACCACGGCCCGCACTTCGCCACGCCCCGAACGAACAGGCCCGCTGTTGCCACGGTCCATGACCTCACGTTCTTCCGTCTGCCGAAGCGCTACGACGCAGCTCACCGCGCCTACTACCGCCGGCTTGCCCGGACCGCGAAACGCGCCCGGCGGCTCATCGTCCCGTCCGGTGCGGTGGCCGCCGACTGCGTGCACTACCTCGGCTACCCGCCGGAGCGCATCCGCGTCGTTAGCGAAGCGCCCCGCGCCGGGCTGCAACCCCCCGGTGAGGCGGCGGTCGCCGCCTTTCGGAGGAAGCACGCCATCGAGGGCCCGTACTTCGCCTGCCTTGGCACCGCCGAACCGGGTAAGCGCGCCGTCGATGCCATCCGCGCCATGCCTCGCATCCTCGACCGTGCACCGTCGGCCGTGCTGGTCCTCGCCGGTAATCCGGGGCCGCTCTCTGCGCCGCTGCAGCGCGAAGCCGAACGTCTCGGTGTGGCCGGCGCCGTCCGCTTTCCGGGGTACCTCCCGGACGAAGACCTCGCGCCGTTCCTCGGCGGCGCCGTTGCGCTGCTTTTCCCGTCCCTGTTCGAAGGCTTCGGGCTGCCCCCGCTCGAAGCGCTCGCCTGCGGCACGCCAGTCGTCACCACCGCAGTGCCCGCGATGGACGAAGTGCTCGGCGACGGCGCGCTCTTCGTCCCGTTGCGCGATCCCGTGGCCCTGGCGGATGCAGCCCGCTCCTTGCTCGAACCCGCTCGCCGCGAAGACCTGGCGGCCCGAGGACTCGAGTTCGTGCGCCGCTTCTCATGGGAGCGAGCCGCGTCCGAAACCGAGTCTGTCTACCGGGAAGCCGCCTCGTGACGACCGG
>JBDHWA010000329.1:0-2806 GCA_039809945.1 Dehalococcoidia bacterium
AGCAGGTGGTCGAGGGCTTCTCCGCGCGCTTTGGCCGCCTCGATGGCGATGGAGATGTTCTCCTTGGTGCGGCCCTGGCCGGGGAAATCGAGCAGGACCTGGGGCCGAAGCGAGCGCTCTTCGCCGTCTTCGATGCCAAGGTCGGCGGCGACGATGCGGCCCTCACTGCTCACAGCGGGCAGTATACCGCACGAATGTTCTATCGCTGTGCGTTGGCCGGCTTAGTTCCCGCCGGCGGCCCCGAACCAGCGGCCACGGCGGCGGCCCATGCTGCCCGCGCTGAACGGGTGCTGGACAACGTTCACATGGCGGCGGTTCTGGAGCATGCGCGTGAGCCGCTTCAGGCTCTGATTCACGAGTGGCCGGTGATACCAGCGCTTCACTTCGAGGAGCGGGACCATCACGGTCACTTCATGGGGCGCGCGCTTTAGGCGGTCATCAACATAGCGGGCGATCGGATCGGCGACCGTGCGGAAGGGTGAATCGATGACGACGAGGGGGATGCCCGGGAACTGGTGGCTCCAGCGCGCCGAGACGGTCGACGGAGCATCCGGGTCGACGATGACGTGGATTGCCGTCACGTCCCGCGAGCGTTCGCAGGCGGCGCCGAGGGTCATAACGGTCGCGAGGTTGACCTCCTCGACCGGGACGAGGATGGGGATGCGCGATTCTCCGTGGGGGCGCATGTCCAGCATCGCCTGGGGCGAGACGTAGAGCTGGCGATGGAGCCGCTTGTAGAACCGACCGATGGACCACAGCAGGGCCGTGATGATCGGGATGGCGATGACGACTGCGACGCCGCCTTCGGCGAACTTGGTGACCATGATGATGACGAAGACGATGGCGGTGACGCAGGCGCCGAAGCCGTTGATCATCGCCGACCGCTGCCAACCCGGGGTGCGCCGCCGGAACCAGAGGTAGACCATGCCCGTCTGGGCGAGGGTGAAGCAAAGGAACACGCCCAGCGCATAAAGCGGGATGAGGCGGGTGGTGCTGGCCTGGAAGCCGATGAGGAGCGCGCCCGCGAAGCTCGTGAGGGCGAGGATGCCGTAGCTGAAGACGAGCCGGTTGCCCCGCTGGTGGAAAACCCGCGGGAGGTAGCCGTCACGGGCGAGGATGGACGCGAGAATGGGAAAACCGTTGTAGGCGGTGTTCGCCGCGAGGAAGAGGATGCCTGCCGTGAAGCCCTGGAGCAGGTAGTAGACGAGATTCCGCCCGAAGACGTGCTCGCCGACCTGGGACATCACGGTCTCCTTGTCGCCGTGCTCGTAAACGATGCCGTAGTGGCGAGCGAGGAGGGTAGTGCCGAGGAAGAGGAACCCGAGGAGGAATCCCATGGCGATCATGGTGATGATGGCGTTCTTCCACTCGGGCGGCTTGAACGCGGAGACGCCGTTGGAGATGGCCTCGACGCCGGTGAGGGCGGCGCACCCCGCGGAGAACGCGCGCAACACGAGGAAGAGCGTGAGCGCCTGGCTCGCGTGCTCCACGGCCCGTGTCGGTTCGCCGGTCTTCAGGATGTTGGGGTCATCGCTGAGGAGGACCTTGCCCATCCCGAGCAGGATCGTCCCGGCGAGGATGAAGACAAAGCCGTAGGTGGGGATGGAGAAGACGGTGCCGGATTCGCGGATACCGCGCAGGTTGCCGAGCGCGATCAGGCCGATGAGCCCGATAGCGACGTAGACCCGCACCCCATCGACGTCCGGGAACGCCGAGACGATGGCTTCGACACTGGCGGCGATACTCACGGCGCCGGTCAGGGTGTAGTCGATAAGCAGGGCTGAGGCCGCTATGAGCCCGAATATCGGCCCGAGGTTTTCGAGCGCGACGGTGTAGGCGCCGCCACCCGCCGGGTAGGCCTTGATGAGCTGGCTGTACGAGATGACCACGATGGCGAGCAGCGTGGTGATCGCCACCGCGATCGGCAGGCTCAGGTGGATGCTGGCCGTGCCCGCGAGGACGAGGATGAGCAGGATCTCCTGGGTGGCGTAGGCCGTGGACGAGAGCGCATCGGACGAAAAGATTGCGAGCGCGACCTTCTTGCTCAGGCGCTCCTCGGAGAGCCGGCGGCTGTGCATCGTCGTCCCGATGAGGGAGTCTTTGAAGTTCTTCAGGCGCCCGGCCCAGCCGCTGCGGCGTTCAGCGAACTCGGTGGCTTCGAAGAAACCCTCTTCCGTTTCGACGATGCCAGCGTGTGGAAACTCCACCCGGTAGCGGGAGACGCGGCCGGTGCTGTCTGCGACTGGAGTGTATTGCGGGCCTGAACCCGGCGAAGGCATTGCGGTAGGTTACGCCAGCCTTCGCCTAAAGGGCACAAACCCGGATGACCAGCCCCTACTCGGTCCCGGCGCTCCACTCGCGGGGACCGCGCGCCACAGCCCGGGCAGACGTTCGCGCTCGGCCTCGGCGGCGTTCGGCCGGTTCGCGGGTCAGGCCGGTTCGCTCGGCGAAGCGAAAGCTGCGCAGCGCCTCCCGCTGGCGGGCGATGGCGTACTCCTGGAAGTCGAACAGTTCCATTGTCTGGTCTCCTTGTGGGCGGATGCCCTGCCCAACCAGCGTGCCGGGACGGTGACGCCGAGGACGAGGGAACTGCGTCACACAGTCGCGGAGTGTTGCGTGGAGGAGTTCACAAATGGGTGTCAGTAGGCGCTGCCGGTGCGAAAATGGGCCGCCTTCGGAGGAGCGACCATGTCAGACAGGGAAGCCAACCCAAACGCCGCCTACATTCGCGATGTGCCGCTGCTCGCGCGCCTGCCGGACGAAGACGTGAGCCTGTTGGCCGCGCGCGGACGCGTGAAGCGGTTCA
>JBDHWA010000330.1:0-2797 GCA_039809945.1 Dehalococcoidia bacterium
GGGACAAGCATCGAAGCGGGCGTGAGCTTCACGCCGCCGTCTCCGGGCTGTTACACGGTCTCGATGACGGCCTACTTCCCCAGCGGAGCGCAGACCGCGAGCACGGTCATCGCCGTCGGCGGGGTGACCTGCAACTAGGCGCGGCTGCCCGGCCTACTTCGGGGGGCGAATCCGGAAGATCGTGGTGTGGCGCAGCCGCGCGACTTCCTCGCCGGTTTCGGAGATGAGTGACCCGTCGAGTTCGGCGACGTGGTGGCCGTTCTGTTCATAGGCGCCCAGGAACTTCCCCTCGACCGTAAACGTCTGCCCAGCCCGCGCTGCCGCGAGGTGCTGGACCTGCGTTCGAACGTGGATAGACGGCCCGTAGTTGAACGAGTGCTTGAGCAGCGGCGTCATCCGCGCGGCGATCCAGCCGGGATGGATGAGCGGCGCCGGGCCGTTGAAGCGGCCGGTCGTGTCCTGCTGGAGGTTCTCAGCATACGCAGAGGCGTCAGCGGCGCTCCACGGAACCGGCATCGGGCGAAGGAGTTGGCCGTTGAGGGCCGTATCGAGCGTGAGCTCCGGCACGGACTCCGGCTTCGTTTCCGCTGGGCGGTAGCCGGGCGCCGTCAGTTCGGCGAACCAGGGCGCTTTGCCCACGCCGGCCGTCCCTTCGACAGTGGCCGCACCCGCCGGGTTCACCATCGCAACGGCGGTGACGCCATCGCCGCCGAGTTCCACGCGGGCGGTCATCATCTCGCCCGGGAAGGTCGGCCGGCGGAAGCGCACATCGGCCCAGCCGTCGCTCAGCCAGCGTTCGCCGAGGACCTCGATGGCCGGCGGCGTGAGCCAGCCGTAGACCGTGACACCTCCAACGAGCGCGCCGCGGAAGCCGTATTGCGCGGCCACCTCCGTCGAGTGGATCGGGTTCGAAATCGTCGGGCTGTCTTCGCCGTCGAGGAAGGCGAGCAGCTGGCGTTCGGCAGTGGTAGTGGTCATCAGGGCATCTCCGTGGCCTTGGCGTGTGCCGCGAAGGATAGCGGATGGCCGCGCCCGGCGTGCCTTCACCCGCGCTACACTGGATGCAAAGACATGCAGGAGCATCCAATGGCAACTCCGGACTTCCGAGTGATCGCCACCGACGACGGCGACGGCGTCACCTACACCTGCGGCTGCGAGTGCGTTCCGACGGCGCGGCCCGCAGCGGACGGCTCGCCCGGGCACGAACACTGCTGCTGCGGCAAGGTGCATTTCGTCGGGGCCGGCGCACGCAGCGCCCTCGAAAGCTACCTGGCCGAACGGAAGCAGAACCGCAAGCGCGAACCGGACTACGACCTCGGGACGGCGAGCATCGAACTGGCGGGGCAGACGCGCGAAGTGGCCTGGGCGTTCCCGCGGGAATAGCGCCCCAGGCGCCGGTCAGTCGGCGAAGCGCACCACGGGGCTCGTCCGGCCCCAGAGCTCTTCGAGCCGGTAATACGCCCGCTGGTCCGGCGAGAAGATGTGGACGATGAGGTCGCCGAAGTCGAGCAGCATCCAGCCGCTGTCGCCGCTGCCTTCGCGGTGGCGAAGATCCACCCCTTCGGGCGCGAACTCCTTTTCCAGGTAGTCCTGCAGCGAACTAAACTGGAGTGGCGATTGCGCCGTGGCGATCACAAAGTAGTCGGTGAACGAAGCCGTCTTCGAAATATCGATCAGCGCAATATCCAGCGCCTTGCGCTCGGAAAGGATATCGACGGCTCGCTGGGCCAGGGACTCGGGATTCAGAACAAGAGCTCCTTCGCCTCGACGGGTTTCGAGACAACGGCATGGTAGCACAGCATTCGAGGCGCCCCCGCGTGGTCGTCGGCATGTCTGGCGGCGTCGATAGCTCCGTCGCGGCCGCCCTCCTCCACGAACAGGGGTACGAAGTCATCGGCGTGACCATGCGCCTCTGGACCGAAACGCGCCCGGAGGAGTACCGCGGCCGCCAGCAGTGCTGCAGCGTCGAAGACATCGATGACGCGCGGCGCGTGGCCGGGCAGCTCGGCATCCGCCACTACGTGATGAACTTCGAAGAAGAGTTCCGCGAGCACGTCGTGAAGGACTTCGTCGCCGAATACGCCGCTGGCCGCACCCCGAACCCCTGCGTCCGCTGCAACGAGCACATCAAGTACCGCGCGCTCGTCGACCGGCTCCCGGCGCTCGACGCCGAGTTCGTCGCGACGGGCCACTACGCCCGCGTGCAGCACAGCGAAAGCGGCCACCGGCTGCTGCGCGCGGTCGACCTCGCGAAGGACCAGTCGTACGTCCTCTACATGCTCGGCCAGGAGCAGCTCGCGCAGCTGCGGTTGCCCGTCGGCGAACTGACCAAGGACGAGGTGCGCGCGCACGCCCGGCGGCTCGGCCTCGATGTGGCGGCGAAGCCCGACAGCGTCGAGATCTGCTTCGTCCCGGGGAACGACTACCGGGCGTTCCTCGACGGCCGCCTCGAGCAACAGCCCGGCGAACTGCAGGACGAAACAGGGGCCGTCATCGCCGAGCACAGCGGCATCGCGAACTACACGATCGGCCAGCGCAAGGGCCTCGGCGTCGCCACCGGTGAACCGCGCTACGTCACCGCGCTGGACCCGGTCCGGAATATCGTCACCATCGGCCCCGAAGACGGCCTGTTCGCCACCACAGTCGAGGTCAGCGGCCTGAGCTGGGTGACCGGCAATGCGCCGGCGCCTGGAGCGCACTTCGAAGCGAAGGCCCGCTACAAGGCGGAACCGGCCGCCGCGGAACTGGTTTCGTGCTCCCAGGACGGCGCGGTCGTCCGTTTCGAGCGCCGCCAGCG
>JBDHWA010000331.1:0-2792 GCA_039809945.1 Dehalococcoidia bacterium
ATGCACGGCATCCAGGGCATCGGCGCGAGCTTCGTGCCCGGAGTGCTGGACCGGCACATTTACAACGAGATCATGCGCATCGAAGACAAGGACGCGCTGAACTACACGCGGCGGCTCGCGAAGGAAGAGGGCATCCTGGCCGGGATTTCGGCGGGGGCCAACGTCTTCGCGGCCCGCAAAGTGGCCGAGCGCCTCGGCGCCGGCAAAACCGTCGTCACCATCATCTGCGACACCGGGGAGCGATACCTCAGCGTCAACATGTAGATTCCGCATTCGCCAGCAAACGCATGGTCACTTGCCACGAGTGCGTTTCGTTGTGCAACGATTGATCGCCGCCAAGGAGGGCCGCATGTCAGTCAACGTTTACATCCCCACGCCGTTCCGCCACCTGGTGGGCAACCGGGCGAACGTGCAGGCCCGCGGCGAAACTATCTCCGACCTGCTCGTTGACCTCGATCACCAGTTCCCGGGCTTCCGCGCCCAGGTGGTCGACAGCACGGGCGAACGCGCCCGCCACATCAATATCTACGTGAACCAGGTCGAAATCGAGAACCTGGAAGGCGAATCCACGCGCCTCAACGAAGGTGACGAGGTGGCCGTCATCCCGGCGCTTGCTGGCGGCGCGCCGACGGCCATGACCCCGGAGATGGTGGAGCGCTACAGCCGCCACCTGATCATGCCCCAGGTGGGCAGCGCCGGGCAGCGCAAGATCATCGAGACCAGGGTGCTCATCATCGGGGCAGGCGGTCTCGGTTCGCCGGTTGCGCTCTACCTCGCGCTCGCCGGCGTCGGCACCATCGGCATCGTCGACTTCGACGTCGTCGACCGTTCGAACCTGCAGCGCCAGATCCTCCACCAGACCGACGACATCGGGAAGCCGAAGGTGCAGTCGGCCCGCGAGACCCTCGAAGCGCACAACCCGAACATCGATGTGGTTGCGCACGAAGCGCCGATCACGAGCGACAACGCCTTCGAGATCATTTCCCAGTACGACATGGTGGTGAACGGCGCTGACAACTTCGCGACCCGGTACCTGGTGAACGATGCCTGCTACCTGCTGAAGAAGCCACTCATCGACGGTTCGATCCTGATGTTCGACGGCCAGGCGACCACCTACCTGCCAGGCCGTGGCTGCTACCGCTGCCTCTACCCGGCGCCGCCGCCGCCAGGCCTCGTGCCGAGCTGCGCCGAAGCTGGCGTGCTCGGGGCGATGTGCGCCACCATCGGCAGCATCCAGGCTACCGAGGTGCTCAAGCTCGCCCTCGGCGTCGGCGAACCGCTGGTCAACCGCCTCCTCCTCTACGACGCACTCTCCCTTGAGTTCCGCCAGGTGAAGGTGCGCCGTGACCCGGAGTGCCCGCTCTGCGGCGACAACCCGACCATCAGCGAACTGATCGACTACGAGCAGTTCTGCGGTTCGCCCATCCCGCACCGCGATAACCCGAACGGCGGCTAACCGCCCGCCCTGACGGCGCCGGGCCGCACGCGCCGCGAACCAATCCGAATCATTGCTTCCGGAGAGCCACTCTATGACGACTGCGACCCCCTCCATCAATGTCCGTGTGACCGCCGTCCTGCAGAAGGTCACGGGCGGTCAGAAAACCGTCGAAGCCAGCGGCGCGAACGTGGCCCAGGTGTTCGATGACATCGAGGCTCGCTTCCCCGGCTTCAAGGCCCAGGTCTACGGCGAAGACGGCAAGCTCCACCGCTTCGTCAACATCTACCTGAACGACGAGGACATCCGCTACACCGGCGGGCTGGAAACGGCGGTCAAAGCCGGGGACATGCTCGATGTGCTCCCGGCGCTCGCCGGCGGCTGCTAAGGGCCGGCCGAGGTGACGCTCTACCGCTCGGTCATCGACATGATCGGCAATACGCCGATCGTCGAACTCCGCTCCTTTTCGCCGCGCCCGGACGTCCACATCTACGCGAAGCTGGAAGGCCAGAACCCCACGGGCTCGGTCAAAGACCGCATCGCCAAATACATGATCGAGGCCGGCGAGCGTTCCGGTGAGCTGAAGCCGGGCGCCACGATCCTCGAACCGACCTCCGGGAACACCGGCATCGGCCTCGCCATGATCGGCAAGGTGAAGGGCTACCACGTGGTCTGCGTAATGCCCGAAAGCGTGAGCGAGGAGCGCACCTTTCTCCTTCGCGCGTATGGCGCCGAGATCATCGAAACCCCCGGCGAACTCGGTTCGAACGGGTCGATCGCGCGGGCGAAGGAGATCGTCGCGGCCAATCCCGGGAAGTACTACTTCCCGTACCAGTACGGCAACGATGCGAACCCGCGCGCCCACTTCGAAACGACCGGCCCCGAGATCCTGCGAGACCTGCCCCAGACCACCGTGTTCGTCGCGGGCCTGGGCACCGGCGGCACACTGACCGGCACCGGCCGCTACCTGAAGCAGGCCAAGCCCGGCGTCCGTGTCATCGCTGCTGCGCCCCATCCCGGGGACCTGGTCCAGGGCCTGCGCGCGCTCGAAGAGGGCTTCATCCCGCCAGTCTTCGACGAGACGGTCCTCGACGGCAAGATCGTCGTCGACAGCAAGAGCAGCTTCGCCATGTCGAAGGAACTGACCCAGAAGGAAGGGCTCTTCGTCGGTATCAGCTGCGGGGCTGTGGTGCGAGCCGCGGTGAAGGCCGCCGAGCGGCTCGAAGGCGAGCAGCATATCGTCTGCCTGCTGGCCGACGGCGGATGGAAGTACCTCTCCTCCAACCTCTGGACCACCGAGTGGGAGGACCAGCCGGAGGACGTCGAGAGCAAAATCTGGTGGTAGGCCTCAGGGGCT
>JBDHWA010000332.1:0-2789 GCA_039809945.1 Dehalococcoidia bacterium
CCATCGAGCACCCGGCCCGCTGCCGAAAATGCTTTCGCCACGTCTGAGCGTGAGACGGCCTTCCGCGGCGACCTGGGGGTCAGCGCCTCGATGTCCGGCGCCGGGAGCAGCGCGGGGATGTGACCGGCTGGTTGGCGCGCCCACTCCTCGCCCGCGATGACCTCGGCGAGGACCGGGTCGTGGAGTGAGACAAAGCGGGCCAACTGTGACCGCTGACCCGCCGGCAAGGCCTCGGCCGTCCGAACCAGCCCGGTGAACACCGCGGCGGCCGTCCGGGCGTCGCTGAGCGCCCGGTGATGGTCGGTGGCTTCGAGGCCAAGAGCGCGGGCGACTTCAGCGAGCCCATGTCCCGGAAGTGTTGGCAGGAGGTACCGGGCGAGTTCGGCGGTGTCGACGGCTTTCGCCTTCAACCGCACCTGCTCGCCAGAGAGGTAGCGCAGGTCGAACCCGATGTTGTGGCCAACGACGACGGAGTCCCCGACAAACCGTTCAATGTCGTTTCGAATCGAAGCCAGCTTCGGTGCTTTCGCGGTCATCTCATTGGTAACACCGGTGAACCGCTCAATAAATGCGGGTACGGCACGGCCGGGGTTGACCACATAGGAAAGGGTGTCGAGTTCACGGCCGGAGGCATCGAAGCGGGAAGCCCCGACCTCGATGATACGGTCGTGTTCGGGGTCGAGCCCGGTGGTTTCGAGGTCAAGAGCGACGTAGCTGGTCATAAGTCGAACATGCGTGCGGATTCTCTTCCGAGTCTACGGTGTTGCGGTGCACCGTGCGATGGTCACACCCGTTCGCGACGCGGCATGTCCAGAAGGGCCGCAGTTGCCGCCCACGCAACCGTTGAGAGGCCTCTTCCCGCGCGCGTAGAATCCGCAACCAGACTGCTGGTCTCATCTATGCCTGTGGAGGTTCGGATTTATGAAGGTGTATGCCACCGAAGACATCCGTAATGTGGTCCTGGTTGGCCATGGGAGCGTCGGAAAGACGATGCTCGCCGAGGCAGCGCTCTACGAGAGCGGGGCTACCACCCGGCTGGGGACCATCCAGGACCAGAACACCGCCAGCGATTACGACGAAGACGAGCACAAGCGCAAGTTCAGCCTCAACCTGGCCATCGTCCCGGTCGAGTGGGAAGGCCGGAAGATCAACATCGTCGATACCCCCGGCTATGCGGACTTCATTTCAGAGGTTATCTGCGGCGCGAACGCCGCCGACATGGCCCTCGTTGTCGTCGATGCCGTTTCTGGGCCCGAAGTCGGCACGGACCGGACCTGGAACATCACGGAAAAGCTCGGCCTGCCCCGGATGATCGTGGTCAACCGTATGGATCGCGAGAACGCCAACTTCGACCAGGTGCTCGGTCAACTGCAGCAAAGGTGGGGCCACCGGGTCATGCCGCTCCAGTTGCCCATCGGGGCGCACGACAGCTTCAAGGGAATCGTCGACCTCCTGCACATGAAGGCGTACGTCGGCGAGAACGCCGAAGAGGCCGACATCCCGGCCGACCTGATCGACCATGCCACAGACCTGCGCGCCCAACTCATCGAGGGCATCGTCGAAACCGACGAGGACCTGATGGCGAAGTACTTCGCCGATGAAGAACTGACCGAAGACGAACTGCGCAAAGTGCTCCACGGCGGCCTCGACCACGGGCTCATCATCCCCGTGGTTTGCGCCTCGGCCACCAAACTCATCGGTGTCCGCCAACTGCTGCACAACATCGCCTTCAGCGGGCCATCTCCGCTGGACCGCGACCCGATCGAAGCGGGCGGGAAAGGCCTTACTGCCGACGCCAGCGCGCCGCCTGCCGTCCATGTGTTCAAGACAGCGGCCGACCCGTTCGTCGGCAAGCTGACCTACATGCGCGTCGTCAGCGGCGTGGTGAAGGCAGACTCGCACCTCTGGAACACAAACAAGCAGGTCGACGAACGCCTGGGGACGCTCTACGTGCAACGTGGGAAAGAGCAGCTCCCCGTGCCTGAACTTCGGGCTGGCGACATCGGCGTCGTGGCCAAACTCGTGCAAACCGCGACCGGCGATACCCTCGGGGCGAAAGAGGCTGGCGCCGAGTTCCCACCGATCGCCTTTCCGAGTCCCGTCTTCAGCATGGCTGTGCACCCGGCCTCGAAAGGGGCGGTTGATAAGCTCGGAACGAGCCTCCAGCGCCTCGTTGAAGAAGACCCTGGCCTGCGACTCAGCCGCGACCCCGGCACCGCCGAAATCATCCTCGCCGGGCTCGGCGATGCCCACCTCGACGTCACCATCGAGCGCCTGAAGCGGAAGTTCAACGTGGACGTCGAGCTCAGCCTGCCCCGTGTCCCATACCGCGAGACGGTGGCGAAGAAGTCCCAGGCGGACTACACGCACAAGAAACAGACGGGCGGTCACGGCCAGTACGCGCGCGTCGTCCTCGAAGTTGAGCCACGGCCACGCGGATCGGGCCTGCAATTCGGCGAGCGCGTTGTGGGCGGTTCGGTGCCGAAGGAGTTCATCCCGGCGGTTGAGAAGGGCGTCAATGAAGCAGCGCACCTCGGCGTGTTCGCAGGCTACGAACTGACCGATTGCCAGGTCACGCTCCTCGATGGCAAGCATCACCCGGTAGACTCAAGCGAAATGGCCTTCAAGCTGGCCGCCTCGCAGGCGCTCAAAGAAGCCATCAACGGCAGTGGCGGCACGCTCCTCGAGCCGATCATGAACATCAAGGTGATCGCCCCCGAAGCCAACGCAGGGGACGTCGTGAGCGACCTCAACACCAAGCGCGCCAAGATCCACGGCATCAACCCGGA
>JBDHWA010000333.1:0-2783 GCA_039809945.1 Dehalococcoidia bacterium
GGGAGTGCGATGCGTGAGTGCCCGTGGTGTGGCCGCCAGAACCTGAACGTCTATGCCTACTGCCTCGGCTGCGGCCGCGGTTTCGATGGTCCTGAGAAGAAAGAATCGAACGGCAAGAAGCGCTGGTGGTGGCCCTTCGGCGGATAGGAGCGCGCCCTACGGCTTTGCCAGCCAGAGGTCGTGCATGAGCTGCAGGTGACCGACATGTTCGCGAAGGTGACCAACGGCGGCGAAGAGTGTGCCGGCGCCGCTGCGCACCGGCACGCCTTCGGTCGCCAGGTCGATAGTCGCTGAGAGGTCAGCCTCGGTTCCCCCACCGAGGATGGCTTCGGCTTCGGCGCTGAACGAATCAAGCATCGCGAGAAGTTCGGCCTTGCTGCTGCCCGAGGCACGGAAGGCGGCGGCGCGTTCGCCGTTCCGGTAGTCCGCCATCGAACCCGGCTTCCCGCTTCCAGCGCCCAGGAAGAACCGGCACGAGGTGACAGCGTGGTGGACCAGCACCGTGGCCGAATTCGCCGTCGGCAATGGCTTCCAGTCGAGGGCTTCCTGTGGCAGGTCATCGACGGAAGCGCGCATGAAGGCGAGCGATTCCCGGACGATCTGCAGTGCTCCAGCGTGTGTCGGCGTCATTGATTCCCTCTCCCCCGTTCCTAACGTAACGACGCGGCCTCGTTGCTCCGCACCGTTTCGGTCTCCAATGGTACAGTGAGCGCCGTGACGCTGAGCGACCCGGGAAGCCAATGCCGATACGCATCCTGATCGCCGATGACCATGCGGTGGTCCGCCAGGGCCTGAAGATGTTCCTCGGCCTGGACGAGGACTTCGACGTCATCGGCGAAGCCACGAACGGCGCCGAAGCTGTGAATCTCGCCCGTGAGTTGCTGCCCGATGTTGTCCTGATGGACCTCCTGATGCCGGTGAAGGACGGGATTACCGCCATCGGCGACATCCGCCGCGAATTACCCGATGTCGAGGTCATCGCCCTCACGAGCGTGCTGGAAGATG
The DNA here is from genome assembly GCA_039809945.1 of Dehalococcoidia bacterium. GTDB lineage: Bacteria > Chloroflexota > Dehalococcoidia > Tepidiformales > Tepidiformaceae > Amarobacter. Next base: position 1,006 of record JBDHWA010000333.1, read on the forward strand.
CCTCGGTTGTCGGCGCCATCAAGGCCGGCGCAATCGGTTACCTGCTGAAGGACACCCAATCGGATGAACTCCGCCGTGCAATCAAGGCGGCCTCTGACGGGCAGGTGCAGCTCTCGCCGCAGGCGGCGGCGCGCCTCATGCGGGAAGTTCGCACCCCGGAGAGCCCCGAAGCCCTTACCGAACGCGAGACGGAAGTCCTGCGGCTGCTCGCGCAGGGGTATGCGAACAAGGAAATCGCTCGCACGCTGGTCATCGGCGAGAAGACCGTCAAGACGCACGTGAGCAATGTGCTGGCGAAGCTGGGCGTGCAGTCGCGCACGCAGGCTGCCCTCTACGCGGTTCGAGTCGGCCTGGTTGCCGGGCCTCCCGAAGCCTGAACTGAGCATGGAACCCGAATCGAGGCCGTTTTCGCCGCTCCTGCGCGAGATCTTCGACCGCATGCCGGCCGGAGTTGCGGTGTTCGACCGTGAGCTCCGAGTCGTCGAATGGAACGCGAGCTTTCACCGTTTCCTGGTCGACAACAGGCCTGACCTCGCCGGGCGCCTGCGGCCGGGAGCGCTTCTCGCCGATGTCTCACCGTGGCCGGTCGACCAGGTCGGGCCCTTGTTCGCCAGTGCCCTGCAGGGCAACCCCGTCACGCGTGACGCTGCTCCCTACACCGGGCCGATGGGCACCACCTACTGGGATATCGTCCTCAGCCCGCTCTACGAAAACGGCGAAATCGTCGGCGTCCTCGATACCACCACTGAGGCGACCAGGCGTGTCGTTGTCGCCCGGGAAGCTGCCGAACGCGAGGAACTGTTCCGGCTCGTCTTCGATTCCACCAGCGACGCCATCATCCTGAACGACTTCGAGACAGGGTTCGTGGCCGACTGCAACGAATCGGCGGCGCGGATGCACGGGTACACGCGGGATGAGTTCCTCGGCATCAACCCGGAGGCGTTCATTCACCCCGACTCGCTGCCGCTTCTTGCCGAGTACCAGGAGGCGATCCGGCACGGCCGCGACTTCCACGCCCAGGCGCAGGACGTCCGAAAGGACGGGACCGTGTTCGACGTCGATGTGGTCGGTACGGGATTCGACTACCGGGGGAAGAAGTACCTCGCCGCCGTCGTCCGGGATATCAGCGACCAGGTGGAAGCCGAGCGGGAGCGCCGCGCCGCGCAGCAGGCGCTGCTCGAAGCGCAGGCCACCCTTGAGCAGCGGGTGGATGAGCGCACGCGCGAACTGTCGAGCCTCCTCGACGTATCGCGCGCCGTGCTTTCGACGCTCGATCTCGACCAGATTTTCGAACGGGTGATGGACGAGGTGGCGAACGTCCTCCCCTACAGCGGCTGCTCGGTCTCCATCCTCGATGGACACGAACTCGAGATCGTCGCGACGCGGAACCGGACTGTGCCCCAGTTGGAGGCGCGAACCATCGGAATGCGATTCAAGGTCGAAGCTGCCGGGCCAATCTGGCAGCGAATGCTCGAAGGGCGACCGTTCATCCTGACCGACCTGCTTATCGATTCGGAAGAGTCGGCGGCGTACCGGCGGCTGATCGGTGTCGACCCGCAGTCGAATTTCCCGCAGACCCGCTCCTGGCTCTCGGTTCCGATGGTGAACCAGGGTGAAGTTATCGGTGTGCTTTCCATCTCTCGAACGGAGCCGAATGCGTTCAACCAGGCGCATGGTGACCTGGCCGGGGCGTTCGCAGGGCAGGCCGCAGTGGCAGTTGCGAACGCCCGCCTGTTTCACCAGGCGCAGAGGCGCGCCCGGGAAATGGAAGGGCTCGC
>JBDHWA010000334.1:0-2781 GCA_039809945.1 Dehalococcoidia bacterium
GCTTGCGGCAAGGAACCAGGCGGAGGTCAGGAGCGCCACGGGAGCATCGAGCCCGAGGCCCGGCACCGCACCGATCAATGAAAGGGGAACAAGGGCGAACGCCAGCCAACCGAGCCACGTGGCGGTCAGCCGGGTCTCCAGGATCGCCGCTCCGAAGAAGAAGAGCAGGAGCGCCTGCGGGAAGTACTCCACGTAACTGAAGTCCTGCGCGCCGTTTACGAGTGCCCGCGCCAGTGACGGGTCAACTGGCTTGTTAGCGATGAGGGCGAGGGTCATCGTGAGGGCGATGCATCCAAATTCGACCGCGACCAGCATGCTCGCCGACACGAAGATCGCCAGCCCCAGGCGCCGGCTGTCCGTTTGCAGGCGCTCGATAGCATTCATGATCCACCAGGCCCAGGCGACGAACGCAAGAAGGCCGATTGCAGCGACATGATTCGCGACGAGAATGCGTTCGCGGTGGCCCGCAAAGTAGGCGGCGATCTTCGAGCCATCCTCGTACCCGGCATCGCCCGCGGCGATGAACCCACCGAGCGTGAGCACGACGAATGCGATCCCGCCGAAGCGGGCCATCTCGACAAGGCGCGACAGGTACATACAGCCTCTCCCTTGGCAGAATACTCTGTGGTACAGAGTTGCCGCTGGGACGGTATCAGGGCTCGTCACACTTTGCAAGACAGAGTATTCTCCGTTCGTGGGCGACTTGCGCGCTGCCCAGGATTCACTCCGTGAGGTTGCTCGCCTCGATGCGATCGGGCGCGCTCCACGCACCGAGGTCTGGTTCCCCCTGCTCGTTTTCGGTCTCATCAACGCCGTTGCGGCGCCGCTCGTGCTCATGATTGGCCGCGACCACCTGGGGTCCTTTTACCTTCCGGCGGCACTCGCCGGTGGCGTGCTCAGTGCCTTGCACTATCGGCAGACGGGGCGCGTGAGCGGCCTGCAGGCGCCACTGTTTGCATGGCTCGCGGTCATCGCCGGGGCTACCGTGGCGGGTGCGGTCTGCTCAGATGCCGGCCGCGAAGAAGGATGGCGCGCACTTAACCTTGCCGGTCCGGGCGTCGCACTGACCGTCGGTTATGCCATCCTCGCGCTCTGGGCGCGGAGCACCGTGCTGCTGGTCGCCGTCGCGGCAATGGCGGTTGCCATTGCGTTCTCCGTGAACGTTGCCGACGGCGACCCCGCAATCGCCTTCCAGGTTGGCTCGTGGGCCGTCGTCTTCTTCTGCCTCGCACACTTCAACTACTCCCAGCACCGGAGGCACCCGTGACTCACCCAACCAGCCGTCTCCAGGATGATGTTCACCAGCGCGTGCGCCTGGGGATCCTCGCCATCCTGAATGGCGCCTCGCGGGCAGACTTCGCATTCCTGCGCAAGACGTTAGGCCTGACCGATGGAAACCTCGGCAAGCACCTCCAGGTCCTCGAGGAGGCTGGCTACGTCGCGATCGACAAGGTCTTCGAGAACCGCCGCCCGCGCACCTGGGTCAAGATCACTCGCCCGGGCCGTGCCGCCCTCGATGAAGAGCTGGCGGCGCTCCGCGAAGTCATCGCAAGTGCGGAGCGCGGCGCTACGAACGAAAGTCTGAGCGCCGGCTAAGCGGCGACCCGGTCGACTTATGAGCACAGCGAGTGGGCCACGGCCGTTCACCGACGCCCACACGCCGCTATCGAACCGCTTTGAGTCTGGTAGGCCCGGAGAGATTCGAACTCTCGACCAATGGATTAAAAGTCCACTGCTCTACCACTGAGCTACAGGCCCGTGAGTTGCCGCGGCTGGAGAACTGCCCCCCGTGGCGGGGCGCGGCCACGGCTAAGGGTATCAGATGGCGCTTTTCGAACACCGGGCCTCGCGTGGCTGTTACATATTTCGCAGGAGGCGGATGCGTTCTTCGATCGGCGGGTGGGTGTTGAAAAGGTTGTTGAGGAAGCTGGCGTGTTCCTTCAGCGGGTTCGAGATGTAGAGGTGCGCTGTCGCTTTGTTTGCCGCTTCGAGGGGCTCCGGGTCGGCTGCGATTTTTTCCAGGGCCCGGGCAAGCGCCTCAGGATGGCGTGAGAGCAACGCCCCACTGGCATCGGCGAGGTACTCGCGCTGGCGGCTGATGCCAAACTTGATGGCCTGGGCGATGATGGGTGCGAGGATCGCTGCGATGAGCGCGAGCACGAGGATGATGACGACCCCGCCGCCGCCGTTCTTCTCGCGGCTCGATCGGCGGCTCCCGGCACCCATGAAGCTCCAGCGAAGGGCGAAGTCACTGATGAGCGCGATCAGGCCGACCAGGACGGTCGTCAGCGTCATGATGCGGATGTCGTAGTTGCCGATGTGCGACATCTCGTGGGCCAGGACGGCTTCGAGTTCGATCGGTTCGAGCTTGTCGAGGAGCCCCCGCGTGGCGACCACGTGGGCGTGCTGGGGGTCGCGGCCGGTGGCGAATGCGTTCGGCGCGGAGTCTTCGAGCACCCAGGTTCTCGGCATCGGCAGCCCGGCGCCGATAGAGAGATTTTCGACCCGGCGGACGAACTCCCACTCCTCCTCTTTCGTCACTTCGTGCGCACCCGAAATTGAGAGGACGACGTTCGTCGAAATGTAGTAGCTGACGATGGCGTAGATGATGAGGGCGATGCCGACGAAGCCGAGGATGCCGATAGGCATGCCCGTCGCGACGGCGATGAGTCCGACCAGCACCGTCAGCACCACGACGAACGCAGCCATCAGCACCCAGGTGGTTCGCTTGTTCGAAGCCACCCGATCCCAGACCAGGATCGAACCCGGGATGAACGGCTG
>JBDHWA010000335.1:0-2766 GCA_039809945.1 Dehalococcoidia bacterium
CTACGTCCGCGTGCGGGCGGTGCTCGAATGAGCGACCTCTGGCGGCTGACCGCCCACGAAGCGCACGAAAAGCTGCGCGCGAAGGAGATCTCTTCCGTCGAGCTCACGCAGTCCGTACTGGACCGCGTGGCCGAAGTCGAGCCGAAGGTTCATGCCTACATCACGACCACACCCGAGCTCGCCCTTCAGCAGGCGCGAGAAGCCGACCAGAAGTACGCCAGCGGAACAGCGACCCCATTAACGGGCATCCCCGTCGCCGTGAAGGATCTCATCGTTACCGGCGGGACGCGCACAACCGCCGCCTCGAAGATCCTGGAGAACTTCGTCCCGCCGTACGACAGCCACGTCTACCAGAACCTACGGCGCGCGGGCGCCGTGATGGTCGGCAAGGCGAACATGGACGAATTCGCAATGGGTTCGAGCACGGAACACAGCGCCTTCGGACCGACGCACAACCCCTGGAACACGGCCCTTGTGCCGGGCGGCTCTTCCGGCGGCTCCGCGGCAGCGGTGGCTGCGGGCGAATGCCTCGTCGCGCTCGGCAGCGACACGGGCGGCTCCATCCGGCAGCCCGCCTCGCTCTGTGGCGCGGTTGGCCTCGACCCGACATACGGACGTGTCTCCCGGTTCGGCATCATCGCCTTCGGCAGTTCGCTCGACCAGGTTGGCCCCATCGGCCGCGACGTCGAGGACGTGGCCACGCTGCTCCAGTGCATCGCCGGGCACGACGAGCGTGACAGCACGAGCAATCCCGAGCCGATGCCCGACCTTCGCCACTACCTGGGCCGCGATATCCGCGGGATGAAGGTGGGCGTGCCGCGGGAGTACTTCATCAGCGGCATGGAGCCGGGCGTGAAGGCCCGCATCGACGAGGCGTTGAAGACGCTGGAGTCACTCGGCTGCGAGGTCGACACGTCGCTTTCGTTGCCGAGCACCGAGCACGCGCTCGCCGTCTACTACATCATCGCCCCGAGCGAAGCCTCCGCAAACCTCGCCCGCTACGACGGTGTGAAGTACGGCTTCAGCGACCGCTCCGGGCCGACGATGTGGGACAACATGGAGCAGACGCGCGCCGAGGGTTTCGGCAACGAGGTGAAGCGCCGCATCATGCTCGGCACCTACGCGCTCTCCGCCGGCTACTACGACGCCTTCTATCTGAAAGCCCAGAAGGTCCGGACGGTTATCAACGACGAGTTCAACGCCGCGTTCGCGAAATACGACGTGATCGTCACGCCCACCTCGCCGACGGTAGCTTTCCCCATCGGCGCGAAGGTCGACGACCCGTACGCGATGTACCTGAACGACGTCTACACGCTGCCCGCCTCAGTGGCCGGCCTTCCCTCGATCAGCGTGCCCTGCGGCTTCAGCGAAGGCCTCCCGGTCGGCCTGCAAGTCATCGGCAAGTTCTTCGATGAGGGGCGGATTCTGCAGGTCGCGAGCGCGTACGAGGCGGCAAGCGGGCGGCGGAACTTGCTGGCGGGGCTGTAGTTAGAGGGAGCCTCGGCGAAACGCAACGACGTCTGTGCGAGAAAGGCGTGAAGGCCCCGCAGGTGCGCCTCGGCTGGCGCCGTCCATTCGACCTCCACTACTGTTCAGCCAGCCGCCGCACAACCGCGTCGCCATCCTCTGCATGCCTCAACTGTTCGTCCTCTCCACGATTGCAACCGCGATCACCAACCACAGCCCACCAGCGAATCCGATCAGCGCTGCCATCGTCTCGAACGCACGCGAAGAGCGGCGTTCGGAGAGGAAACAGCCCCATGTCAAAATTGCGATGCCAGGCAGAAGTGCCGCTCCGTAACTGGCGAACCCGAGAACCGCGACACCAATTGCGAGAAACGTGTTGAAGAGCAGGACGTCCCGTCTTCCGCCGGCGGCAGCGGCCGACAGCGATACGACAACGTACAGGACCAGAACCGCGATGAGTCGTTTCGCATCGGTGAGCACCTCAACAACCACTAACCCCATTGCCGCGATACTGACACCCAGTAAGTTCACCAGCACTGGTCGACAACGCCAACGAGAGCGACACGGACGACTCCTGCTGACACCGTAATCAGTGCTCATTCCCATCCAATTCTCGCAGGCGGAACGCCCATGTACTGACCTTGGGGACCCTTGGCCTAGTCGAGTTGACTTGCGATCCCAGACAGGGCCGCGAGGGCGACCTCACGCTCAATGCCCTGGGGCTTTGGCGCAACGAGGATAAATCCCCGGCCCTGAGACAACATCGAGTAATGGAAGGCGGTTTCGGTCTCGAGGAAGTACACCTCCGAGTCAGTCACTCCAGGCACTACGCGCTCTCCAGATGCCGCCGGGTCCAACCCGCCATTCAGCTCATCGACCTGAAAACCTGCGTTCCCGGTCCTGAACGTGAGCGTAACGACTCGGAATGTACGTGGTGGCGAACCGGGGGGCCCTGGCGGTGGGGCCGGCTGAACCCAGACGTGATCAAGTCGGAAATCCGGATCGCCGGCCGCGACAACTCTGAAGCCAGCGCTCTCTGAGGCGATCCTAAGAGCAGCGTCCTCTTCAGCAACAACCACAGTGGAGGACTCCCCGACGCGCACTTCCACGGAGCGCGCGGAATCACGTTCCGTTAGTAAGGCGGCTGCGCTCGCGCCCACCCCGATCGCCACCGCCAAGACTACCAGCGCAAATGCGCACCTCTTGAAACTCAGCACCCTGATCACCCTACCTTCCGTACCCTTCTTTGCTCATTCCGCCCTGATCCATCACCCAATCGAGCCACGCCTCACGGTTCGC
>JBDHWA010000336.1:0-2755 GCA_039809945.1 Dehalococcoidia bacterium
TAGGGCAAGGATCAGCAGGCCGGCCGGGCCGTTCGGAGCATGAGCACCCGCCGCAGAGACTGCTCTTCCTGGCGGCCTTCGTACTCGCCGGCCTCCCAGCGGCGTTCGAACTCATCCGCGCTCACCCCGAGCAACTCGCGGGTGCGTGCATCGTAGAGTGCCCAGGCTTCCGCGGGCGAGAGAGCCACGGGCGTTGGGATGGCAACAGCGGCGTCGGTCGCGCGATGAGGTCGCGGACCGCTGCGTGAGGCTTTCGGGCGGGAGATTGCCATAGGGTTCATTCTACGCCATCGGTGAGCCGGGGCTGCGGAGTAAACCTGACCCCGGCAGAGCGCCGCGCCCTCGCGTACGATGCGCGCCATGAGCAACGCACCCTCCATCGACTGGGATTCCTACCTCGACGAAGCCATCGAGCGCCTCTGCGCCTTCCTTCGTGTCGACACCTCGAACCCTCCCGGCAACGAGATCCTCGCCTGCAACTTCCTCGGCGAGATCCTCAAGGCCGAGGGCATCGACTACGACCTGTACGACGCCGGGAATGGCCGCGTCTCACTCCGCGCCGTGCTCAAGGGCGACGGCTCGAAACGGCCGCTGATGCTGCTCAACCACACCGACGTGGTGCCCGTGGAGCGCGAGTTCTGGGACGAGGAGCCGTTCTCCGGGCTCATCAAAGACGGCCACATCTGGGGCCGCGGCGCGCTCGACATGAAGGGCCTCGGCATCGCCGAACTGATGGCGTTCCTCACCCTCAAGCGACTCAACATCCCGCTCGCCCGGGACGTCATCTTCTTCGCCCAGGCCGACGAGGAATGCGGCAGCGAGTACGGCATGCGCTTCATCGAACGCGAATACCCCGAGACCCTCGATGCCGAGTTCGTCATCAACGAAGGCGGCGGCGGCTCAACCGAGGCGTTCGGGGTCGAGCGCCCGGTGTACAGCATCGCCGTTTCGGAGAAGGGGCCGCTCTGGCTGCGGCTGGTGGCCGAAGGGCGCCCGGGTCACGGTTCGGTCCCGCACGACGACAACGCGCTCGACCGCCTCGTCCGGGCGATGCACCGCATCCAGGAGTGGGAGCGGCCGATGACGGTGTCGCCGGTGCTCACCGAGTACTTCGGGCGGCTGAACCGCGCCGGCATCTACAAGGGCGAGGCGACCGCGGATGCGCTGAAGGCCGCCGCCGAAGGCGACCCCCGCATCCGCGCGCTGCTGACGAACACCATCAGTGCCACGACGGCGACTTCGGGCATCAAGCACAACGTCATCCCGGCGCGGGCCGAGGCCACGCTCGATGTTCGCCTGCTGCCCGGCGTCCGCCCGGAGGAGTTCGAAGCCGAACTGACCGCCGTCATTGACGACCCGAAGGTCCGCATCGAACGGGTCCACGTCGGCTGGTCGGACACGAACCCGTTCGACACCGAGATGTTCCGGGTGATGGAAGACGTGCTGCACGAGTTGATGGAGGACGCCGTGGTGGTGCCTGGGATGACCGTCGGCTTCACCGACAGCAGCGTCCTCCGCAACCGCGGCACCATCAGCTACGGCTTTTCGGGCGGGCTGACCACGCCGAACGTGGCCCGCGGCGTGCACGGCCACAACGAGCGCGTGAGCATCGAGTCGTTCCGGCTGAACTGCCAGGCCGTCTGGGAAGTGACCCGGCGGATGTGCGCGAAGTAGGCGTCAGCCGCCGTAGTTCACGCCGCATTCCTTCAGTGTGAGGATCTCGTAGCCGCGCTTGAGGACGGCGTTTGTCACCTGGCCGACGACGCAGGAATGGTCGCCGATTTCGACTTCGCCCACGTAGTTGCCTTCGATGAAGGCCGGCGTGGCGGTGATGACCGGCGCGTTGCTGTGTTCGCCGCGTTCGAATTCGGCGCCGTTGATGGTGTTGCCTTCCACCGAGGTGGGCTTGAAGAAGGCGAACGCGAGGTCCTTCTGGCCGCTTTCGAGGAAGGAGAGGGCGAACTTGCCGCCCTGCTTGAGGAGTGCGTAGGCGCCGCTATCCTTCTTCACGCCCATCACCACGAGCGGCGGGTCGAACGAGGTCTGGGTAACCCAGTTGATGCAGGCGGCCGAATCCTCGCCGCCATGGTTCACGCCGAGCACGTAGAGACCGTAGGGGATGGTCCGGAGGATCGTCTTCTTTGCAGCAGCTGTCTGTTCGTCCACAGGGGCACCTCGCATGGAAAGTGCCCCCGATTGTAGCGGCGTTGGCGGCGCTTAGCGCAGGAGCCGGGCGTGCGCCCAGTGGGTAATCGCCACGGCGAGCGCATCGGCGGCGTCTTCGGGGCTGGGAGCGCTGGCGAGGCGCAACTGGAGGCGCACCATCTCGGCGACCTGGGACTTTTCGCCGCGGCCATACCCGGCGACCGTGGCCTTCACCACGGCGGGCGAGTATTCGACCACTTCGAGTCCGGCATCGGCGAGGCCGAGGATGCAGGCGGCGCGGGCCTCGCCGAGGGCCATCGCGCTGCGGGCGTTCGAACCGACGAACCCGGCCTCGATCGCGCCGTGCGTTGCGCCGTGCTCGCGGGCAAGCGCACAGACCGCGTCGCGGAGGATGACCAGACGGTGGCTCTTGGCGTCGGCCGGCTTCGTGCGCACCGCTCCGTGGCGGATGTGCGCGCAGTCGGGGCCGGAGGTTTCAACCATGCCCCAGCCGGTAGTGTTCAGACCCGGGTCGATGCCGAGGATTCGCATAGGCCGATGGTGCGCCACGCGGCGCGGAAGTGCACACGCCGCGGTGTCACGGCGACAG
>JBDHWA010000337.1:0-2753 GCA_039809945.1 Dehalococcoidia bacterium
CCCGCAACGCATCTCCCAGCGCCCCGGCAGAGTCCGGGGCGTTGGCGTTCACCCCCGGTTCGCAAAGGCCCGACCGTAAGGGAGGGCTCGGTCACTCCGGCACAACGTCCGGCGGCAGCGCGCGATTTCGTTCGGCCCGCCGTGCGGCGATGGTGCTGAATCGGAACAAGCCCTTGCTGACGCGCGGGCCTTTGCGGAAGTTCCGGCACAGAGCGCGGCGTCTCACCACCCCCAGTTCGCAAAGGCCCGACCGTAAGGGAGGGCTCGGTCACTCCCGGCGCAATGCCCGGCGGCAGCGCGCGATTCGTTCGGCCCGCCGTGCGGCGATGGTGTCGGTTCGGAACAAGCCCTTGCTGACGCGCGGGCCTTCGCGGAAGTTCCGGCGTGGCGCGGAGGTCTCACCACCCACTTTCGCCAAGGCCCGACCGTTAGGGAGGGCTCGGTCACTCAGGCACAATGCCGGGCGGCAGCGCGCGATTTCGTTCGGCCCGCCGTGCGGCGATGGTGTCGGTTCGGAACAAGCCCTTGCTGACGCGCGGGCCTTCGCGGAAGTTCCGGCGCGGCGCGTGACGTGTCCCGCCCTTTGCGGGTTGGGCCCCCTTGTGTACCGTTCGAACCATGAACCCCCGCATGCGCTCCGCGCTGCTGCTTGCGCTCGTCATTGGCCTCCTCCTCGCCGGGTACCTGCTCCAGAAGCTCGAGACCGGCGATTCGGCGCCCTCGCTGCCCGACGCCGACCTCACGCCGGCCGCGACGGCCACACCCGCCGCCAGCCGGACGGCCGGCAGCACTCCCGTCGCGACAACTGCCACACCGGCCGCGGCGAAAACGCCCACCCCCGTGCCGTCGTCCGGAGCGGTCCGGGACCTTGCCGCTGACGAAGCGCGTGGCGGCCATACGCTCGCCCGGCACGTGGGCAAAAGCGACGACGAACTCGCCGCCCGCCTGAAGTCCGACCGCGACATCTCGGCGGCGTCAACTTACACCGACCGCGACACCGCCGAACGCGCAGTCGGCACGGCGCTCGCGAAGAAAGCCAGCGACGTCACGAAGTGGGAGCAGAAAACGGGAAGCCGGGCGAACCTCGCCGTGCGCGTGACGCTTGATTCGACTGTTGGCCGCTCCTGGAAGCGCGGCGCGAAAAGCGCGGTCGATGTGCGGAGCGTGGTCGTCGTGCTCAGGTGGGACGGTGACGGCTGGTACGTGCTCACGAGTTACCCGGAGGACCGTTGATGACCGGGGCGCCGGCCTTCAAAGGCCTCGCGACACTCCTCGATGGCTACTTCCACGAGGACTTCCGCGCGGAACACGGCAGCCATGAGGGCGCTGCGCGCGCCTTCGTCCGGGACGCCTCGCCGGGGGAGCGCGAGGAAGCGCGCACAGCGCTGGCGACGTTCATCGAGTGGGCCGAAGGCGTCTCGCGGGCCCGCTGGCAAGACGCGCTCGGCGAGGCGGGGGGAAGCTGGCGGCCGCGCAGCCTCGGGCCGCTGCGCGAGGTGCTCGCCCTGCTCCGCGACGGGGACGAAGGCTAAGGAACCGGGTTGCGGTTGAGGACAGCCTGCAACGGCGCCGCCAGCGCGGCGGTCGCCGCCAGCACGTAGCCCTCTTCGAAGGTGTGGCCGTGGAAGCCCGTAGTCAGTCCGCCCGCCTCGCGCACGATGAGTCCGCCGGCTGCGATGTCCCACGGGTTCAGCTGGAACTCGAAGTAGCCGTCGAGTTGCCCGCAGGCGACGCGGCAGAGGTCGAGCGCGGCCGACCCCATCCGCCGGACATCCCGGATGTCGGTCATCACGCGGTCGTAGAAGTGGGCCTGGGCATCGCGGCGGGCAGGGTCGTACGCGAACCCGATCCCCATCAGCGCGGTCGAGAGATCAGTCTTGCCCGACGTCTGGATAGCCCTGCCGTTGACATGAGCGCCGCCGCCGAGGGCCGCCGTGTAAGCCTGCCCAAGGGCAACGTCGTGAACCACACCGGCGATCACGCGGCCCTCGCGCTCCACGCCAATCGAAACGCTATAGGCCGGGATTCCGTAGACGAAGTTCGTCGTGCCGTCGATGGGGTCGATCACCCAGCGGATGCCACTGGCCGAATCGCGGTTCGCGCCCTCTTCGCCGAGCAGGCCATCGCCCGGCCGGGCGCCGAGGATGCGGCGGACGATGAGCGCTTCGGTCTCGCGGTCCGCTTCGGTCACGAGGTCCGTCGGCGTCGACTTGGTTTCCACCACGTAGGTGCGTTCGGCGGCGTACTTCGCGACGACCGCGGCTGCATCGGCGGCGATCTCCGTGGCGAGGGCGAGGAGGTCCGCGGCCTGCGAGTCGGTGCTCATACCAGCTGCCGCCCGCCGTCGATAACGACGACGCTGCCGGTCACATAGGAGGCAGCGTCGCTGGCCAGCCAGACGGCCGCCCCGGCGACATCGCCCGGCGTGGCCAGTCGCCCGAGCGGGATGTCGGCGCGCAGCCCCTCACCGTGGCGGCTGGCGAACAACCCGCCGACGAGGTCGGTGTCGACCCAGCCGGGGGCGATGGCGTTCACCCGCGTGCCCTTTTCGGCCCACTCGAGGGCCATCACCTTCGTGAACTGGTGGACGCCCGCCTTCGTCGCTGCGTAGACCCCCTGGCGCACCACCGGGATAACGCCGGTCACCGAGGTGACGTTGATGATCGACCCTGCAATGCCAGCCTCTTGCTGGCGGCGCGCCACTTCAACCGAGCAGAAGTAGGTCCCGCGCAGGTTCACATCGACCACGGTGT
>JBDHWA010000338.1:0-2734 GCA_039809945.1 Dehalococcoidia bacterium
GTGCTGGTCATCGCCATTGTCGTCGTCTTCGTGAACACCATGGTTGACCTCCTCTACATGGTGGTTGACCCCAGGATCCGCCGGTGACATCGACGTCATCCCTGTTCGATTCGGGCATCGAAGCGGTCCACCGCCGATCAGCCTTGCGGCCGCTGCGGAGAGCCGGGCGGGCGTGCCTCAACCCTGCCGCCCTGTTCGTTATTTTGGTCGTCATCGGAGCAACGTTCGCAGGATCGCTCAGCGGGCACGGACCGAACGACCAGAACCTGCAGGCTCGGTTCGCTCCGCCATCGAGCGAGTATTTCCTCGGCACCGATGCCCTCGGCCGTGACACCTTCACACGCATCCTCTATGGGGCGCGAATCTCGCTCGCCACAGCCATCTCCGCCGCACTGCTCTCCACGTTCCTGGGCGCCATCCTCGGGCTGCTGGCGGGATACCTGGGGGGCGTTATCGACTCGGTTGTTTCCTACGTGTCCGATGTCGTGATGGCCTTCCCGGCCATCATCTTTGCCCTCTTCATCCTCTCGGTGTTTGGTTCCGACATGAAGAATGTCATCATCGCCCTCGCTGTGTACGGGGTGCCGGGGGCATTCCGTGTTGTCCGGGGGCAAGTGCTCGTGATCCGTGAACTCGAGTACGTGAAGGCATCCGTGTCGGTCGGCGCGAGCCCGTTACGAACCGCTGTCCGCCACGTCCTGCCAAACAGCATCGCGCCGCTCACGGTTGCGGTGCCCCTGGCGATGTCCGGCGCTGTGCTTGCAGAGGCCGGGCTCTCCTTCCTGGGGCTTGGCGTGCGGCCGCCGACTCCCACCTGGGGCGGCATGCTCGCCGACGGCTATGCCTTCATCTATGACCACCCGCGCCTGCCAATCATCCCGGGCATCGCCGTGTTCTTGCTTGTGCTTTCGCTGAATGCCATCGGAGACCAGGTTCGCGCCGCACTGAGCCATCGGCGGTCGTGACGGGGCAGCCGCCTTCGTAACCTCAACCGAGCCGGACGATGGTGGTCCCGATCGTCCGCCCGGCGAGCAGGTCGACGAACGCCTGCGGGGCGGATTCGATGCCGTGGTACTCAGTGGTGCGCTGCCGCACCTCGCCGGCGGCTACCCACTGCGCCATCGCCTTCCGGGCCTCGTCATACCGGTCAGCGAAGCGGTAGACGATGAAGCCTTCCATGCGAACCTGGTTGTTCACGAGGAGTCCCGGCACACCACGCGGCCCGGCTGCTGGCTTTTCGCCGTCGTACGCCGAGACTGCGCCACAGCAGACGATCCTGCCGAAGGTGTTCATGCGGAAGAGCGCGCTTTCGAGGATTGCACCGCCGGTGTTGTCCCAGTAAACGTCGATTCGGTCCGGGGTGGCCGAACGGAACTGATCCCGGAAGTCCTGCGCCTTGTAGTTCACGGCTGCATCGAAACCCAGTTCGCCGGTGAGGATGCCGCACTTCTCCGGTGAACCTGCGACGCCCACCACGCGGCAACCGAGCCGCTTCGCGAACTGCCCGACGATGTGCCCAACCGACCCTGCCGCTGCGGACACCACCACGGTCTGTCCGCGCTCCGGGCGGGCTATCTCCTGCAGTCCGAAGTAGGCTGTCAGGCCGTTCGTCCCGTAGAGGCCGAGATGGAGCGACGCGTCGGCCGCGCCATCGACGCGGCGCAGCGCACTGGCTTTGACTGCGGCGAGCTCATCCCAGCCTGTGGGCCCAACGACCACATCGCCCGGCTTGAAGTCGGGCGATTTCGAGGCTTCGACCACTGCGAGGCCGGTGCCGCCCATAACCACGCCCGCGACAGGAGCGCCGGCATAGCTCGCGCTCCCCTGGAGCCCGGCCCTCTGTCCCGCGCCAATCGTGAACGCCCGTGTTCGGCAGAGCACTTCGCCTTCGCCGCAATCGGGCGACGGGACGGACTGGACCGCGAAGTGGCCCGGTTCGAGCGGCCCGTCCGGGACGGACGCGATGATCACCCTTCGATGGCTCGCCATGTGAAACCTCCTCTACGGGGCCAGGACGCCATCCGAACGTCACCGTGCCGGATTGTGTCGTTTTCAGCGGCGGCCCGGCAAGCGCGCTGGCTCCCGGTTGGTCAAGGATCCGAGGTGCTCGTCACCTCGTGCACAGCGCCACGTTCGAAGCCTGCCGGCAAGGCCGGGGATTTCTTGCCATTGCGGGGTATGCGATTCATACTTAGAGCTTGATCCGCTGCCGCGGATCGTTTTTGTGTTGGAATCCGTCTTGAGATTCCGGGACCCTGCCCGGGTGGCGCAATTGGCAGCGCAGTCGATTTGTAATCGACCGGTTAGGGGTTCGAGTCCCCTCTCGGGCTCCAGCACAACCACGCCCGCCGCGTGAGCGGTGGTCACCGCGTGGAGAGATGGCCGAGTGGTTAATGGCAGCAGACTGTAAATCTGCCGCGCTTCGCGCTTCGGAGGTTCGAATCCTCCTCTCTCCACCACCTTCCCACGGCTGATGGGCCTTCCCCGCCAGCCAACCTGCTCGCAAGGAGCTTCCCCGAGCACGACAAGCCCTCATAGCTCAGTCGGCAGAGCGCGTTCTTGGTAAGAACGAGGTCTCCAGTTCAAATCTGGATGAGGGCTCCAGACACCTTCAGGCGGATGCCTGGAACACACTCAACTCAGCCCGGAGGGCACCGTTCAATGGCGAAGGCGAAATTTGAGAGGACGAAGCCGCACGTAAACGTCGGGACGATTGGTCACGTTGACCATGGGA
>JBDHWA010000339.1:0-2734 GCA_039809945.1 Dehalococcoidia bacterium
TCGTCGGGGAACGCCTTCAGCGCCGTCTTAATGGTGGTCATCGCGAACTGGCCATGGAAGCAGTTCGACCAGACCATCGTGGTCACGAGCGTCTGCAGGTTCGTGAAGTCCGAATCACGCCCGCCGCCGGCCTGGATGCGCCGCATGATTTCGACCGCGCGCTGGGTGCCGCCACGGCAGGTGGTGCAGCGCGCGCAGCTCTCGTCTTCGCAGAACGCGAGGAAGAACTTGCACATGTCGAGCACGCACGTGTACTGGTCGAAGAAGACGATGCCGCCGCCACCGAGGAACAGTCCCAGCTCCCGGTACGGGTCGAGCGTGAGCGTCAGGTTGCGGTTCGCCGCGCAGACGCCCGAAAGCGGTCCGCCGGGCTGGAAGCCCTTGAACACGCGCCCTTCGCGCATTCCGCCGCACCACTGGTCGATGACTGTCCCGATGCTTGGCCCGAACGGCACTTCGACACAGCCGGCCCAGTTCACCGATCCGGAGAAGGTGAACATCTTCGTGCCCTTCTCCTTGGCATCGGAGACCGAACTCCACCACTGCGCGCCGTTGCGCATGATCATCGGGGCGTTGGCGTAGGACTCGACGTTGTTCACGTTCGTGGGCTTGTTCCAGAGGCCCGCCTGGGCCGGGAACGGCGGCTTGATGCGGGGCATGCCCCGGTAGCCGTCTATCGAACTCATGAGGCCTGTCTCGTCGCCGCAGACATACGCCCCGGCGCCGAAGAAGACCACGATCTCGAAGTCCTTGCCGCTGCCGAGGATGTTCTTGCCGAGGAGGCCCTTCTCGCGGGCCTGCTCGACGGCCTTCTGCATGCGTGCGAAGGCAATCGGGTATTCGTAGCGGATGTAGATGTACCCCTCGTCGGCGTGCGTCGCGAGCGAAGCGATGAGCAGGCCTTCGACGATGAGGTGCGGGTCGCCTTCGAGGAGCACGCGGTTCACCCACGCGCCCGGGTCGCCTTCGTCGGCGTTGCACACCAGGTAGCGCGGCGAAGCCGTCGCCGTCCGCAGGAAGTCCCACTTGCGGCCGGTCGGGAAGCCCGCGCCGGCGCGGCCGCCGAGGCCACTGTCCAGCATCTCCTTCACGATCGCTTCGGCGTCCATTTCGAGCGCCTTGCCGAACCCGGCGTAGCCATCGTGGGCGAGGTAGTGTTCGATGCTTTCCGGGTCAGTCGTGCCGATGTTCGCCATCAGCCGCCGCACCTGGCCCTTCATGAACGGGTGATCCGAAAGGAGCGGGATGTCGGCCGTCGCGTTGCCCTCAACCACGCCGATCGCCAGTTCGGGGAAGTCGCGCCCGGCGGCAATAGCCTCGATGAACTCGTCGGCGCGGTCCGGCGTCACGTTCCCGTAGAGGATGGTGTGGGTGCCGGCCGCGGAGCGCACGGTCACGCACGGCTCCATCCAGCAGAACCCCCACGACCCGGTGATGCCGAGGTCCGCGGTCAGCTTCTTGCTGTCGATGGCATCCTGGAGCTTCGCGATCGTCTCATCGGCGCCGCGCGCCAGCGATGACGTGTCGCGGGTCACCCGGATGCGGATGCGCCCGCTGTTCTGTTCGCTCTGCCAGTTCCGCTTCGCCTCGGCGATGATCGATTCGAGTTTCGTGTTCATTCGGCAGCCGCCTTCAGTTCACGCACGAGTTCGCGCGCCGATTCCGGCGTGAGGTTGCCGCGTACCTTGCCGTTGACCCACACCTGGGGCGCTTCGTGGCAGGTTCCGTTGCACTGGCCGACATGCAGGCCGAGCTTGTCGCCTTCGGTGTGCTCATCGAACCCGATGCCCAGTTCGTCCTGGATGGCGTCGAGAACTCGCTGGCCGCCAAGCACGCGGCAGGCCGGCCCGCAACACCACGCGATCTCCGTCTCCGGCGGCGCATGCAGCCGGAAGTCCGAATAGAACGTGGCGGCGCCGAAGATGAGCGCCGGGGTGCTGTTCAGCTGCCGCGCGATGACTTCGAAGGCTGGCCGCGGGATGAATCCGTACTTCTCCTGGACCTTGTGCAGCGCAGGCATCACATGCCCACGGTTCGGCTGGAATTCGGCCACCAGCTCGCGCAGTTCCTCGATTCCGGGTTCAACGGTCATCCGGCCGGCCTCGCTTGTGAAATCGAGCACACTATACCTGAACCGGGCCCTTATCGCAGAGCCGCACACCTCTTGCGACCCGCCCCTGAACCGGTGAGAATCCCCGCCTTCGGGGGTAATCACAATGACCGACGGCAATACCATCAACGAGGGCGTCGTCTCGCACTACGGCGCCGCGAACCTTGCTGGCGCAATCCTTTCGGCTGCCGCCGCCGCAGGCGTCACCGACATCACGCCGGCCACACTCGCGCCTGTGGACGAATTCCACACCGGCGGCGTAGTCGCCACTCGCCAGCTCGCGGAACTCGCCGCCCTCAAGCCGGGCGAACGTGTCGTCGACCTTGGTTCTGGTATCGGGGGCGCATCGCGAGTGCTCGCCGCCGAGTTCGGCTGCGACGTCACCGGGGTGGACCTCACGCCGGATTTCGTCGATTGCGCCCGCGTCCTCACCGAAAGGTGCGGGCTCTCTTCCACCTGCCGCTTCGAACTGGGCGATGCTACCAGCCTCCCCTTCGAAGCCGGGGCATTTGATGTGGTCTGGACGCAGCACGTCGTCATGAACATCCGCAACCGCCAGGGCTTCGCCAACGAGGCCTTCCGCGTGCTCAAGCCCGGCGGCCGGTTCGCCTTCTTCGATATCCT
>JBDHWA010000340.1:0-2731 GCA_039809945.1 Dehalococcoidia bacterium
GCAAAGGAGCCGTTACGAATGGCACACCCAATGCGCGGCGCGACCGCAATCACCGGTTTCGGGATGACCCCGATGGGGCGCATCTACAAGTCCACGATGGAGTTGGCAGCCGATGCGACCCGGACAGCCCTCGCCGACGCGGGGCTGAAGAAGGACCAGGTTGATGGCCTGCTGATCAACGCCGGCATCACCGGCACCACCGGCGGCGGGCTCACCCTTGGACTGCAGAACTACCTCGGCATGGGGAACCTACGTCTGCTGAACCACATGAACGCCGCCGGTTCGACCGCCGCCCAGATGGTGCAGTACGCCTCGCTCGCGATTGCCGCGGGGATGGCGAATCACGTCCTGTGCGTCTTCGCCGACGCGCCGCTCAAGGATGGGTCCTCGGCCGGTGCTGCGTATGGTGGCAGCGCCCGCAGTCCGCAGCGTCCGCGTGGCATGTCCGCCCTCTTCCCGGCTTCGGGCTATTACGGCGCGAACACCCCCTACGCCCTCGCCGCCCGCCGTCACATGGCCACGTACGGAACCACCCAGGACCAACTGGGGACGATCGCTGTCGGCCAGCGCCAGTGGGCAACCCGGAACCCGCTCGCCCAGATGCGCGACCCGATCACCCTCGAGGACTACCACAACTCGCGTTGGATCATCGAGCCGCTCCACCTGCTCGACTGCTGCCTGGTTTCGAACGGCGCCGTCGCGGTCATCGTCAGTTCGGCTGCAGCCGCGAAAGAGATGCCGCAGCCGCCGGTCTATGTGTGGGGCATGGGCCAGGGACACCCGGGCGACAACAACCGCGCCGGCAGCGACTGGGAGACCGAGACTGGGGCGAAAGCCGCAGCCCAGACCGCCTACGCGATGGCCGGCGTCGGCCCCGGTGACATCACCTGCGCCCAGCTGTACGACTGCTACACCTACACCGTGCTCGTCACCCTCGAGGACTACGGCTTCTGCAAGAAGGGCGAAGGCGGCCCGTTCGTCGAAGACGGAAAGCTTGGCCCGGGGGGTTCGCTCCCGACGAACACCGGCGGCGGCGAGCTGTCCGCGTATTACATGTGGGGCATGACCCCGCTCAGCGAGGCGATCATCCAGGGCCGCGGCCACGGCGGAGACCGCCAGGTCAAGAACGACGTCATCCTCGCGACAGGAAACGGCGGCAGCCTCAGCTACCACGCCTGCCTCATCCTCAGCCCGCACGCGAATTGAGAGAACCGATGTCTGAATACCTGAAACCCCTGCCCGAAGCCGATGCCGCCTCACAGCCATTCTGGGACGGCGCCATGGAGGGCCGCCTCGTCCTGATGAAGTGCTCCGACTGCGGCCAATGGCGGCTTCCGTCACGCGCCCACTGCGACAATTGCCTCTCCGACGCGTTCACGTGGGAGGTTGCGACCGGCGGTGGCACGGTCCGCACCTTTGGGGTCATGTGGCAGAAATACCAGCCCGGCTGGGCCGCCGAGACCCCCTACAACGTGACGATCGTGGAACTGGACGAAGGCCCCCGGTTGCCAACGAATATCATCGGGATTTCGAATGAAGACATCCGCGTGGGGATGCGCGTCAAGGTCGATTTCGAGAAACATGAGGATGTGGCATTGCCGAAATTCCGGCCAGCCTGAGTTCATATGAATCGTGCTTCACGTAAGTCAGAGTGTTATGACTTGCTTCAGCATGCTACTTGACCTTTCGTTATAGTAATCCCGCATTGGGGCGAAAAGGCGGACTATGACTCCGAGCCCATCCTTCGGCGTTACCCTCTGGGCCACTGATGTGTTCGCCCTCGCCGACTTCCTTGCCGCGGTCACCGGGGCAACGGTGGAGGAGCGTCACCCCGGTTTCGCGGCCCTCTCTCGCGGCAGCGCCACCATCCAGATCCACGACGACGAATCGTTCCGGGGGCACCCCTGGTACGACGCGCTACGCCGCGAGGGAGTCGCCAGGGGCATCGGGGCTGAGCTGCGGTTCGAAGTGGACTCGACCGATGCCGCGTACAGCGAGGCGATACGCCGCGGAGCCATCGCTATCGCCCCTCCATACGACTACGAGGGCAGACGAGAGTGTCTTGTCATGGGACCTGACGGTTATGTAGTAGGCCTATGGCAGGCATGGAACCTTTCGACATCACCCTGAAATTAGTCATCTTTCACCGAACCTGTGCCGATCCTTCTGATACGGTGGTTGTGAAAGCACGCACAATCACTTCGAGGAGGCGCCTTCACCATGTTCAACCAGCCTTACGCCCTCCAGCACACGATTCCTGGTGACCCCACGCCCCAGGCGCTTCACCGGGAGGAGTACTTCAAGAGCAAGCCGGCCTCCGTCCGGGACGAAAAGCCCGTGATCGACTCCCGCATGCAGCGCCGCGCGCGCCTGCTCCGGGCCCAGATGATCACCGCGGTTGGTCGCTACTTCGCCTGATTTAAGCAGCGGCTAAGAGACAGCGAACGCCCCCGAAGATTCGGGGGCGTTTTGCGTTCGGGAAGGACCCTCACCAGACCGTCCAGCCGCCGTCCACCATCAGCGTGTGGCCAGTGACGTAATCGCTTGCTGCACTGGCAAGGAAGATGACGGCCCCCGCCAGCTCATGTGGCTGGCCCCAGCGGCCCATGGGCGTTCGCCGGGTGATGAAATCGTGGCGCTCCGGATCCTCGAAGAGCGGCCGCGTGAGCTCCGTTTCGAAGTAAGTCGGCCCGATGGCGTTGACCTGCACGTTGTGCGGCGCCCACTCGAT
>JBDHWA010000341.1:0-2719 GCA_039809945.1 Dehalococcoidia bacterium
AACATAGATCCGACCGTCAGGGAGGCTCAGCGTCCCGAGCGCAAGCATGTTCCGCGGCAGCCCGGAAGCATTTCTGAGCCGGTCGAACCTCGTACCCCTGCTCCGACAGTCTTGCTGGACCCGATCCGGACCTCCCTCACCGTCGGATCTAGGAGGGTGCGCTGGCTGCGTCGCGGGCCTTCAGGTCATCGACCACCGTGGCCAGGAACTCGCGGTCGCCGAGGATGGCGTGCTCCGGCACATACATCCGCCCGTACCGTTCGAGGTAGATGAGCTGCTTCGAACTGAGGAAGTTCGACCGCTGGAAGCCGTTCTCGTGGTACCCGTCGGCGAAGGCGACGCGGTGCGCCCGCGCCGTGTTGCGAAGCTTTCGCAGCCGGTCCACCAGCCCGCGCCGGGGCGGCACATCGCGTCCGGCGAGGCGGTACACCTCGTCCGGCCCGGCGAAAACACTCGCCATGCTGACCTCGCGCAAGGGGAGGGTCAGGACTGGTTCGAGCATCGCCCGGACTACGCGGTGAATCTCATCGTCGTTCAGGCCAAGGCCCTCGCGGAGCGTCGTCCCCTGCACCTTGATGAGCGTTGCGGTGATGGCGTCCCAGGCCGATTCGTCCCCGAGGGAGGCCTCGACCAGCTTCCGCATGAGCAGCCACGTTTCCGGGTCCAGCTGGGCAACGATGCCCCAGTCGAGCATGCCGAGGCGGCCGTCGCGCAGCGCGAGCAGGTTCCCGGCGTGGATATCGGCGTGGAACGTGCCGGTATGCACGGCCGTCAGCACCCATGCGCGCAGTAACTCGCGAATCAGCGAGCGCGGCTCGAGGCCCAGCTTCTCGACCGTCGCGAGGTCGTCGATGGGCACGCCGTCGAGGTACTCCATCGTCAGCACGTCGCGGCCGCTCAGTTCGGGATAGACGTGCGGCACGGCCAGCAGGTGGAGGTTGAAGCGGGCGAAGAGGCCGCGGAAGTGGGCCATGCTCCGCGCTTCGTTGCGGAGGTCCAGTTCCTCGCCAATCTGCTCGCGGAGCCCGTCGAGGTAGCTCACGAGCTGGAATGCCTGCTCGTTGCCGACCCGGGCGAGGCCGCGGAAGAACGGAATCATCAGGCCGAGGTCGGCCGCGACCACTTCGCCGAGGCCCGGCCGGAGCACCTTCACGGCTACCTGTTCGCCGCTGTGCAGCGTGGCGCGGTGGACGACCGCCATCGACGCGGCCGCGAACGGCTTCCGTTCGAAGTGGGCGAAGGCGTCTTCGATGCTCTGACCGGTCGTCTCCTTGAACAACCGCCGGACTTCGCGAAGGGGCACGCCCGGCCCACGGTCCAGCGTCCCCCGGAACTCGCCGGCAACTTCCGGGCCGACGACGGCGGGCGCCGAAGCAACGAGTTGGGCGAACTTCACGTAGGTGGCGCCGAGGCCCTCACAGGCGCGCCGGGCGCCCTGGCTGATGGCGACCTGCCGGGGTTCGCGCCGGAACACGACACGGCCGGCCGCTGGCGCAAGGTGCCTCCCGAGCAGACCCGCCGTTTGTGCCAGCCGCCTGCCCCGGATGGCCAATCCCGGGCGCGGCATGGTTACCGGGATTGGCGCCCACTCGTTCGTGCTCACTCGCAACGAGCGTAGCAGACCGCAACAGCGGACACGGTGAACCTTCTCGCTACGCTCGCCGCCACTGGACCAGCGTCACGCCGTCGTCCGGGTGGTCTTCGAACACAGCCTCGACCGCCGAGCCGATCACCACTTCCTCCATCGGGTCGCCGAGGAGATTGCCGACCATCCGCACGTTGCCCGCATCGGGCAGTTCGACGAGGACCACCATGTAGGGGCAGGCCTCGCGCAGGGCCGGGTGCACCGGGTGCCAGATTCGCTCCCAGCTGTAGATGGTTCCGCGGCCGGAC
Source organism: Dehalococcoidia bacterium (assembly GCA_039809945.1). Lineage (GTDB taxonomy): Bacteria > Chloroflexota > Dehalococcoidia > Tepidiformales > Tepidiformaceae > Amarobacter. Next base: position 1,894 of record JBDHWA010000341.1, read on the forward strand.
ACGCGCTGCCAGCCGAGGTCAAACGAGTGGCACTGGTGGCAGATCCACTCGGGTCCCCACTGGAACCCCTGGCAGGCGTTGCAGCGCTGGACGACGAGTTCGTGGCGGCGGGCTGCCTCCCAGTATTCCGTGTCCAGGCCGTCGTTGGCGGCCGCCGGCGCCGGCAGACCGGCAGGAAGGTAAGGTGCTGCACTCATCGCGCTACTCCTTGCTCAGGATGAGGCTGCTCACCGGCTGGACCATCGGCCCGGAGCAAACCATCGAAATGCGGGGGTCCTGCACCTGGGCGGTAGACGTCCCGCGCAGCTGGCGGACGGCCTCGGTGATCAGTTCGAGCCCGTGCATGTAGCACTCGGCGAGGTTGCCGCCGCTCGTGTTCAGCGGGAGCTTTCCTGTGCCGGCCTTGAAGTTCTCGAGGGTCATGAACTCCTCCACCTCTTCCGGCGCGCAGAAGCCGTGCTCCACCAGGCTCATCATCACGCCGCCGGTGAAGTTCTCGTACGACTGGCAGACGTCGACGTCTTTCGGTTCGATCCCTGCCTGCGCGTAGAGCCGCGCGGCGACCGTCTTGAAGTTCGACGTTCCGTAGTCAGGTGCGTTGTGCGCGGTGGCCGCCTGGCGGTAGTCGGAACCCTGCGATGCCGCGAGCACGTACGCCGGCTTCTGCTTCAGGTCGCGCGCCCGCTCCGCAGTAGTGACGATGACCGCGGCTGCACCGTCGTTCTCCATGCAGCAGTCGAACAACCGGAACGGCTCGACGATCCAGCGCGAGTTCTCGTAGTCCTCCTCGCTCAGTGGGCGGCCGTGCATGACGGCGCGCGGGTTG
>JBDHWA010000342.1:0-2716 GCA_039809945.1 Dehalococcoidia bacterium
GACGCCATCGAGGCGATCACGCTTCCGGTGGTGGAAGTGCACATTTCGAACACACACGCCCGAGAGGGCTTCCGCCACCGGTCGCTGATCTCCCCCGTTTGCATCGGCCAGGTCACCGGGCTCGGCCGCGACGGGTACACGGTTGCGGTCAACCTGCTGCTCGACCACCTGGGGGTTGGCCGGTAACTCCACAGCGGCTTTGGCCCACGAAATTCCCGCCAAATTGGTGAGGCCAAACGGCTCAGGACCGCGCTACGATGCTGCCGCGACGTTCACGCCGGGGGACCGCTGGTTGGCCGAGTTCGAAGCGACGCGGGGTGCGCCCGTTCCTGCCTGGGTGGGTCACTTTGTCTCGCGGGCCGTGTGGTTCGCGGTCGATATGCTGGTGTTCATCGCGCTGTTCACGCTGTACTTCGTGGGGCGCGGCCTGCCCGAAGACCGCATCGAGATGGCCACGCGGAACGCCTTCCGTGTCATCGACCTCGAACAGTCGCTTGGGGTGTTTCATGAGCCGTCCTGGCAGCGCGCTGCGATCGGCGATTCGACCCTCGTCGACCTCGCGAACTTCACCTACCTCACGCTGCACATGCCGCTGCTGGTGGTTATCGGGTTCGCGTTCTTCCTGGCCGATGTCCGGAAGCACCGGCTGATCCGCAACGCCATCCTGATTTCCGCCTTCCTTGCCATCCCGATTTACTTCTTTTTCCCTGTTACGCCCCCGCGATTGATGGGGAGCGCCGGGTACCCGATGGGAATCTTCGACACCATCCCGGCCGATGAACGCACGAAGCCTGGCATCCTCGCGAACTGGTATGCGGCGGTGCCCTCGTACCACTTCGGCTGGATTTCGCTGGCTGTTGCCGGAGTATGGTGGACGTGGAGGCCGTGGGCGGTGCGCCTGGCCGCTGCCGGGTTTGGCGCGCTCATGTGGTGGGCAATTGTGGTCACCGGGAACCACTATTTCGTCGATATGGTGGCGGGAGCGTTGATGGTCACCCTGTCGTTTGGGCTGGCGCTGGCATTCGAACGCTGGGCCGAACGAAACCCGCAGGCGGTGGCGCGCTTCACCGTGAGGGTGGGTCCTCTCCGCCTGCCGTTCTGAGGCGCCGGGCCTCACGTTTCATGAACCGGGTTCGGGTTCGTGTTTGACAGCCCCAAGAGGGTGTCCAAGAATCCTCGTGCTTCATAGAAGGAGGAGCCCCGTCAAATGAAAGCTGCCGTGCTCTACGCGCCGAACCAACCGCTGGTCATCGAGGACATCGAGCTCGATGAGCCGCAGGCGAACGAAGTCCTGATCAAGACTGCCGCCACAGGCGTCTGCCACTCTGACCTCCACTTCATGGAAGGCAAGTGGATGTACCCGATGCCAGTGGTCCTTGGCCACGAGTCCGCCGGTGTGGTTGAGAAGGTCGGCCCCGGCGTGACGAACGTGAAGGCCGGAGACCGCGTCGTCGTCGCCTTCGTCCAGTCCTGCGGCAACTGCGACCGCTGCACCACCGGGCGACCCAATCTCTGCATGAACGGCCAGTCGCTCAACCGTATGGGCCGCGTCAAGCTTAATGGCCAGCCCATCGTGCAGTTCGCCGGCATGTCCGCGTTCTCCGAGTACCAGCTGGTCCACTCGAAGGCCTGCGTGAAGATCCCGGACGGCGTCCCGATGGAAGTCGCCGCCCTCGTCGGCTGCAGCGTGATGACCGGCGTTGGAGCGGTCACCAACACCGTTAAGCTCCAGGTTGGCGAGACCGTCGCCGTCATCGGGTGCGGCGGCGTCGGGCTCAATATCATCCAGGGCGCGAAGCTCGCCGGGGCCTCGCGGATCATCGCCGTCGACATGCTCGAATCGAAACTCGCCGCTGCGAAGGAGTTTGGCGCCACCGATGTCGTGGATGCCTCCGGTGGCGATGCGGTCGCGCAGGTGCAGGGCCTTACCGGCGGCGGCGTGGATTACGCGTTCGAGGCCATCGGCCTGATGAAGACCGCCCAGCAGGCGTTCGAAATGGCAAAGCGCGGGGGCCAGGCCGTGATTGTCGGTATGCTCCCGCTCACCGAACAGCTGACCATCCCAAACGCGGGGATGTCGTTCCTCGGCGAAAAGGGCATTGTCGGAAGCTACTACGGTTCGACGCGTCAGACCTACGACATGCCGTGGCTGATGGAGCTCTACCGCCAGAAGCGCCTGAAGATCGACGAACTGATCTCGCGCCGCTACGAACTCGGCCAGATCAACGAGGCGTACGATGCGCTCAAGGGCGGCGAAGTAAACCGCAGCGTCATCATGTTCTGATCCGCTCAGGGCGAATGCACTGCGCAAGCGCCCGTGGAAGACCGAGAGACGGCCCGCCAGAGAACTGGTGGGCCGTTCGCTTTCCCGGAAGGTATCGAGACCTTTACGTGAGACGTGTCAAATTTGGCACCAGCTACGGCATTTCCAATCTTTTCTTAAGGAACCGCCGAGAGACTGGCGACAAGCCGGTGCGGCGATAGCCGAGACACAGCTGGCAGGGAAGGCAGGACGAACTATGGGGAATCGGAAGGTGTTGCTTGGCGCCGCGGGCGGGCTTGTGGCCGTCGCGGTCCTGGGTGTGTTTGCGGTGTGGTTCTTTCTCCTTCGCAGTGATGCGCCGGAAGAGGTGAACCTGGAGGACGCAGTCGCTTCCCTGAGCACGCCAACGGCGAAAGCCTCCACGACGGCGCAGGCTTCGAACAGCCCGGCAGC
>JBDHWA010000343.1:0-2713 GCA_039809945.1 Dehalococcoidia bacterium
GCCCCGGCAGCTACCTTGTGACCGGGAAATAGACCGTGAATCGCGCACCCCTGCCCGGCGCCGAATCGACCGCGAGGGTGGCCTCGTGGGCGCGCACCGCACCGAGGACAGTCGAGAGGCCGAGGCCGTGGCCCTCCGGCTTCGTAGTAAAGAAGGGGTCGAAGATGCGGTGGAGTGATTCCTCGTTGATGCCCGGGCCGTCGTCTTCGACTTCGAGGACGGCGTAGCAGTCAGACATCCTGCCCGGCAGCACCGTTTCGCTGCCGGGGTCGACGGCTGGCCGGAGGAAGGTCCGCGCGGTGACGGCAGACCCCGATTCGGCCGTGGCGTCGAGGGCGTTCACGAGCAGGTTGAGGATCACCTGGCGCAACTGGGAGGCGTCGGCTTCGAACGGCGGGATATCGGGTGCAAGCTCCTCGCTGATCTTCGTCCTGGCCTTGCCAGGGATGCGGCGGGCGTAACGCGCCATCTCGTGCACGAGAGCCGAAACGTCGACCATGCTCGATGCGCCGTGGTTCTCACCAGCGAAGGTGAGGAGCTCGTTGACCATCTCCGAGGCGCGCATTGCAGCGCTGCGGGCATCGCTGAGGGCTGCAGCCGCTTCGCCGCCGGGCGACTCAATCAGGGCGACATCGATATTGCCGACGATGGCCGAGAGCACGTTCTTGAAGTCGTGCGCGATACCGCTCGCCATCAGGCCCATGCTTTCGAGGCGCATGCTCTGGGCCAGCAGCCGTTCGCCTTTCGTTCGCCCGGTCACGTCGCGGAGGGTCACCACGGCCCCGGCGATGCCGGCTTGTCCGTCTATGGCCCCGTAGGTGAGTTCGATGTACTTCTGGGCCAGCCCAATCCAGATGAGCCGGTCGGGGACAGGTTCACCGCGAAGCGCCTGCCGGATATCCGTGAGAATGGGCCGTTCCGGCCGGATCTGCGCCGGGAAGTCGCGAAGGTCCTGCCCGTCGATCAGTTCAGCGCCGAAGTACTCCCGGCTGATCGTCCGTGCCCATTCGTTCGAACGAAGAACGGTGAGGTCTGGCGCAACGAGCACAAGCCCGAACGGCGCGCTGAGGAAGACGGCATCGAGTTCGGCCGCCGAGACCCCAAGGCCGGCCTCCGTGTCTCGCTCGTGGGTGACGTCCCGGTAGACGCCGATGAGCCGGGTGGCTTTGCCCTCCGCATCGCGTTCGAAAACCTTGCCCCGGGACTGGATCCAGCGGGTCTCGCCTGTCGCGGTGCGCATCCGCCATTCGGCTTCGTACATCGGGACGCCGTCTTCGACGTGGGCCCGCCATGCACGGACGATGGCCGGCATATCGTCACGTTCGACCACGCGCACGAACTCGAACGTCTCCTCGAGGTCGCTGGTGTTGTAGCCATACTGCTCCCAGAAGCCGGGCTGGAAGACGGTCGTTTCGTCGGGCAGGTTCATCTCCCAGAGCCAGACTCCCGCCGCTTCGAGGAGCGCTGTGACCCTGGGGTCGCTGGGGAGCGCGGATGACGGCTGTTGCGGCACAGCGCGATCCTTCGGGGTGGGTTTGAGGAAATCGTAGCGAACCGCGCAAGCCCCCGCAGGTATTGCGGAAGCGGCCACGCGACCCTCTACCATAGGACGATGATTCCGAAGGATGACCTGATCAGCTACGTTGGCAACGTCCACGGCCGCACCTACGAGGCCGTGGAGCGGCTACGAGATGACGATGTGCACTGGCGGCCGGCGCCGGGCGAGTTCACCTGCGGCGAACTCGTGAGCCACATCGCGAACACTCGCCTGATGAACCTTGGCGGCATCCTCACCGGCGAGATCCACTACAAGGGCCACGCCACGAAGCCCACCGCGACGGCAGCGAACCTGCGCCAGCTGGCACTCCGCACCGGCAAGAAGACGATCGCCGGGCTTGTCGATGCCGACCTCGAACGGTACATCCCGCAGACGAACGGCGAACCGTTCCCGGCCTGGCGGCGAGTCATCGGCGGGCTGATCGAGCACGAAGTGCACCACCGCAGCCAGCTCTGCGAGTACCTGCGCCTGCTGGGCCTCGAACCGCCGCCGCTCTTCGGCCTGCACGCCGAGGCACTGCCGAAGTAGCCCGTGGCCTTGCGGGTTTCGACTAAGCTATTCGCCCATGCCTGAGATTCCCGAACTGGAAGCCATCAAGGGGTACTTCACCGGCGCCCTCGCGGGGAAGACCATCGCCACGGCCGAAGCGCGCATCCCGCACGTCTTTCGCACGCCCGCGCAGGAAATCCGGGAGACGCTCCCCTGTGACGCCTTCGGACCGGTGCAGCGTCACGGCAAGTTCCTTCTTTTCCCCCTGGCGTCGGGCCGCATCCTCGCGATCAACCCGATGCTGACCGGCCGCTTCCAGTACGTGGACCCGGCGGCGAAGCTGCGGGCGAAGACGTGCCTCGCGCTCGGCATCGAAGGCGGCAACTCCCTGCGCTACTCCGATGAGCGGCTCATGGGAAAGATTTACCTCGTGCCGCTGGACCGGCTCGAACTCATCCCCAACTGGACGGCGAACGGCCCCGACCTGCTGGACCCGGCGCTCGATGAGGACACGTGGGTGGCCCGCGCGAAGAAGTACCGTGGCCAGGTCAAGTCGATTCTCACGAACGCCGAGTTCGTCCAGGGCATCGGCAACGCCTACTCCGACGAGATCCTCTGGGAAGCCCAGATCAATCCCTACATCCCGCGCACGAAGCTCTCGGACGA
>JBDHWA010000344.1:0-2713 GCA_039809945.1 Dehalococcoidia bacterium
CATGCGAACTGGCTGGCATCGTCGCAAGGGACGGGAATGCCCGCCTGGGCCATGAGCGTGAGCAGGCCGAGCGTCTTCAGCGCAACCGTCTTCCCGCCGGTGTTTGGCCCCGTGATGACGACCCCCGCGTAGTCTCCGCCGACTTCGATGCTGGTGGGCACAACTTCGCCCCGGAGAAGCGGATGCCGGCCGCGGACGATGCGTGTTGCGCCGGACGGCTTGAACCAGCTGGCCACCTCTCCCGCGGGAGGCAGCCCGGCCTTCCACTTCCGGCCCAGCCGGACCTTTGCGGAGATGGCATCGAGCTCGGCGAGGGCTTCGACGGAGCGCTGTGCCGATTCCGCCACGTCGCCGAGGATGGCTGACAGCCGCTGCAACACGCGGCGAACCTCGCGCTGCTCGGCGAGCTGGAGTTCGCGCACCTGGTTCCCGGCTTCGACTACTCCCATAGGTTCGACGAACACGGTTGCGCCGCTTGAGGAGACGTCGTGGACGATGCCCTGGACGCTCCCCCGGTAGTCGGCCTTGACCGGGATTACCTTCCGGCCGTTGCGCTCGGTGAGGAGCCCATCCTGCACTACGCCCCTTCGCACGGCGTCGGCAAGGGCGGCCTGGGCGCGCTGCTCAAGCCGGGCTTCGGCAACACGAAGTTCTCGCCGGGTGGTTGCCAGTTGCTCGCTGGCGGTGTCGGCAACGTCGCCGCGCGGTGTAATCGCAGCGTCGACTTCGTCGCTGAAGCGGCGGAAGTCGCCACAGCCGTCGGCGATCAGGCCCAGGCGTGGCACGCGATCGCGCACTTTCTCGATGACGTTGTGTGCGCGGCGTGCCGTCCGCAGCGTTTGAGCCGCTTGCATCAGGTCGCCTGGTTCGAGCACCTGGCCGATGGATGCAGCGTGGATATGGGGCCGGATGTCATGCGCGCCGGAGAACGGGACATCGATTCCGAGCTGGTCGAGCAGGCGCATTTCGGCTGTCTGCGCCTGTAGTTCGAAAGCGGCGGCGTAGTCGGTCTCTGGCTGGGTAGCGAGGGCGAACTCACGGCCCACGCTGAAGGCAGCCTCATCCGCGAGCAGGCTCAAGACCTTGCCGAATTCGAGCACGCGGGTGGTATGGGCATCCACGAATCAAGCGTAGAACGGAGTCAGGAGGCGAACCAGCAATTCGCGTCTGAACCATCGCGCACGTATCCTTTGCCATCGACCTTCCCTAGAGAAGTACAGGCATTCCGAATGTTTTCAAAGGTACTTGTGGCGAACCGTGGGGAGATTGCTCTTCGCATCGTCCGCGGTTTGCGAGACCTCGATATCACGTCGGTGGCGGTCTACTCCGAGGTAGACAGCCTCTCCCAGCACGTGCGTTACGCAGACGAGGCCCACCCGATCGGCCCGGCCGATGCGCGTGAAAGCTACCTCAACGGCGAAAAGATCATCGCGGTGGCGAAAGCCTGTGGGGCCGACGCCATCCACCCCGGATACGGCTTCCTCGCCGAGAATGCGGATTTTGCGGAGGCCTGCATCAGCGCAGGTCTCACGTTCGTTGGCCCCTCGCCAGAGTCAATCCGGCTCCTCGGCGACAAGATCCAGGCCCGGCGGATTGCCGAACAGTGCAACGTCCCGGTGCTTCCCGGCAGCGGCGAGGTTACCTCGATCGACGAGGCGCTGGCCTTCGCAAACAGGATTGGCTACCCGGTTATGGTGAAGGCGGCCGCTGGCGGCGGTGGACGAGGCATTCGGCTGATCCACTCTGAAGCTGAGTTTGCTGACGCTGCAGCGAGGGCCATGCAGGAGGCGCAGGCCGCGTTCGGCAATCCTGCCATCTACGTGGAGCGGAACCTCCAGCGGGTTCGCCACATCGAAGTGCAGGTCATTGCGGATAAGTTCGGGAATGCGGTGCCCGTTGGTGAGCGCGAATGCTCGATTCAGCGCCGCCACCAGAAACTCATCGAAGAGTGCCCGAGCATCGCCGTTTCCCCGGAGCTCCGCCGGTCCCTCAGCCGTGCGTCCGTCCGCATCGCACGGGCTGCGAATTACCATAACGTTGGAACGGTCGAGTTCTTGCTCACCGAGGACGGCGAGTATTACTTCCTCGAAATGAACACCCGCCTCCAGGTGGAGCACCCGGTCACCGAAATCGTAACCGGCACGGACCTGGTGAAAGACCAGATCCTCGTGGCCGCGGGCGAAGAACTGCCGTACGAAGAGGCTGACCTCCTGACCCGTGGCTGGGCGATCGAGTGCCGGATCGTGGCCGAGGACCCGTTTAACAACTTCCTGCCATCGGTCGGCCGGGTTGTGCTGGCGCGGGAGCCCGCAGGCCCCGGCATTCGCGTCGAGAGCGCGCTCTACGACGGCATCGAGGTCACCCCGTACTACGACTCTCTTCTGGCGAAGGTGACCGCATGGGGGCGCAACCGCGAGGGCGCGCGGTCACGCATGAAGCGAGCGCTTGCGGAGTTCCGCGTGGTTGGCGTGGCGACCAACATCCCCTACCTGCAGCAAATCCTCGATCATCCTGATTTCGTTGCCGGCGATGTGGACACCGGCTTCCTTGATCGGCACCAGGTATTCGCCGAGGAACCGCTGGCTGAGCAGCGTGAGATGGCCGAGATCGCCGCTCTGCTCCTCGTCACCGGCGGTGACGCCGACTTCGCTGAGCAAAGTAATGGCGTGAACCACGCAAACGGCCGGCAGCCATCCAGGGGTTGGCGCTCGCG
>JBDHWA010000345.1:0-2709 GCA_039809945.1 Dehalococcoidia bacterium
CTGGCCAGCAGCGACCTCGCGAACGCCCGCCGCCTGGTGGTGGACAACGAGTTCCTGACCGCGGACGCCGACGGCGCGCTCCACCGCTTCATTAATGGGCAGGTCGCGCTCACGCTCTCCCAGGCGGGGATCGACAAGCGCCTCGTCGTGGCTGAGGCCGCTCAGCCGCTCTCGAAGAACGAGCTTGCGCTGCTCGATTCGGCGAACGACCGGGTCGTCGTCCTGACGCGTGACGGCACTTTCGATCGCCAGTACCGGGCCAAGGAGTTCACCGCCGCGACCGCGTTCGCCATCCGCGACGGGCAGGCGTTCATCTACGCCGGCTCGCAGTTGCGGCGCGTGGTGTTCTAAGCGCCGGTCCCGGTCTTTTCCTTTGCTTCGCAACCGGGCGCGGCCATGGCATACTAAACCGGCCGTGACCCAGGTGACTTCAACCGAAATAGCAGATTTGACAGGTTCGCAGGGACTAACGCTGCGCGCCCCGAGCCGGAGCCGTCTCGTCCGCTGGACGTTCATCTCCCTCGGCTCGCTGCTGGTGGCTGTCGGCGTCCTGGGTATCTTCCTCCCGCTGCTGCCCTCGACCGTGTTCTTCCTCATGGCCCTCGGCTGCTACGGCAAGAGCTCGCCGTCGGCGTACCGGTGGATGACCACAAACCGGCTGTTCGGCCAGAACCTGCGGGAGTACCGCGAAGAGAAGGGCGCAACCGTGCGAACGAAGGTGGTCTCGCTCCTCTGGCTGTGGGGTGGCATCGGCCTGAGCGAGTACTTCATCGACAACCTCTGGATCCGCCTGACGCTCATCGCCATTGCCCTCGGGGTGTCGGCGCACCTGGTGCTCCTGCGCACGATTCGCCGCCCGGCCTGACCTTCCCGGACCCCTGCTCGCGGCTCATGTCCCACTGCCCGGCGGTTGACCGGGCGTGTCGTCACGGTCACGTTTCGGGCTTTCTCAACAATTTCTGAAATCACCTGATTTTCCCTCTTGACAAGCGTCTTGGAAGGAGTACTTTGAGTGAGGACAGAGTGATCCGGAGCCGCCCGAATTGAAGAGGTTTGGGAGACCGGCAGGGTCACAGGCGCAGGAGGTTGCGATATGCGTAACAAGCTTCACGCCGTCTTCGGAGTATGGATTGTGCAGAGGGAAGGCCTGCGCTAGCAGGCCGGGCACAACGACCGTCTCGGGCTGACATCCCCAAAGTTCGCACAATTGAAACGACCGGACGCAAAGAAAAGCGCATGGTGTGCCGCGTTCCCGGTCTCGCCCCTCGGGCGGCGAACGATGTGTGTCCCGAAAGAGTGACGGTCAGCTCCGGTCAAGGAAGAACCCACATCTCTTCCGAAACCAGTGAGTATCTAACAGGCCCCGTTTCGACGGGGCCTGTTCGCGTCTTCCGCGATTGCTGCGGCGGTTCTCTCCCAATTCCTCTCGTGAGCCTGGCCGGGGTGCTCGCAAGCGGCCGCTCAGGTAGCCTTCCACCCGTGTCGCGCACTACCCAGGTCACCATAGCCGCTGCGCTGTTCGCAATCCTCGCCGCCGCCCTGCTTGCCGTTCGCACTCCGGCCCGCGGCTACACGGTCCAGACGGTCGAGGTCAGCGAAGCCGGCTTCAATCCCGATGTCTGCCGGATGAACCGCGAGTACGTGCGCTTTAAGAACGTCGGCTCGAAGCCGCTGCGGGTCATCCGGCCAGGAGTGGTCACAGGCGACCCGCCGCTGCTCGATACCGGCTACATCAAACCTGGCGAGTACTCGAACGAGATCATCATCCCTCACGGCGGCACAACCGAGTTCTTCGACGCCGACAACCTGTCGCATTCCATGACGGTGGTGACGCCCGTGTTCGTGGAGTACTGGGAGCCAATCTGCACGCCGGATCCGGATTACTCGCCGCCGCAGCCGCCCTGCCGGTCGAACCCCTACTGCCTGCGCCTGCCGGTGGCCGCCCGCGATTAACCGGGGGCTTCCGGGCGCTTTTCCCTTCGCGAATCGTTCGTTACGGTGAGTCCGCCCGTGGTGGGGTGGGGCCTTGAAAGGGGCCTGAGGATGCGTTCAAACACATTGCGGCCGCTCATCGCGGCTGTTGCGCTGGTTACGGCGCTTTGCGGCGCCGTCACACTCGCGGTCTTCAGCGGCGGCGAAACCCCGGCCGGCGCCGTCACCCGCTGGACCGTCGAGGTCAACGAAGAGGGCTTCAACCCGCGCTTCTGCAGCATCGTTCGGAACGATGAAGTGCAGTTCAAGAACGTGGGCAAGGTGCCCATCCGGATCTTCCACCCAGAAGTGGGCGGCAGCCCGCCCCTGTTCGACGAAACGCTCGAACCGGGCGCGATCAGCGGGGCTCAGTCGTTCACCTTCGGCGGGAACTACGTCGTCCAGTCCGAATTCGGCGACGAGGTGACGATCTACAACCCGAACACCGGTCCCGGCACCCCCGGCTGCTCGAAGGAAGCGCCGACGCCAACCCCGACGCCGACCGGCACCGCCACCCCGACGGCAACGCCGAAACCGCCGAAGCCTGCGAACTGCTGGGGTATCGGCGGTTGCGCCATCAGCGTGGGCCTGGCGGCCGACGGGCAGTAACGGCGTATCCGCGGGCGGGTAGAATCCGCCGATGGAACGCGCCCGCATCCCGGTGGCAACGGGTCAGATGCGCGCGGTGCTGGCTTCGCCGCGTGAGCCCGGCCCGCGCCCGGCCGTCATCGTCATTCA
>JBDHWA010000346.1:0-2704 GCA_039809945.1 Dehalococcoidia bacterium
CGTTGAACCCATGCGTGTACCCTGTGGCGATGCACCCCTGGCACGATATCCCCGTCAACCCCGCAGACATCGAGACGCACCTCCCGGTCGTCGTCGAAATCCCGGCGGGCAGCAAGAACAAGTACGAACTCGATAAGCCGACCGGCATCCTCAAGCTCGACCGCGTGCTCTACAGCTCGGTCCACTACCCCGCGAACTACGGCTTCATCCCGCGCAGCTACTGCGACGACGGTGACCCGCTCGATGTCCTCGTCCTCGGCCAGGAGCCGGTCCACCCGCTGACGCTCATCTTCGTGCGCCCGATTGGCGTGATGCACATGCGCGACCAGGGCAAGGCCGACGACAAGATCCTCGCGGTCCACGCGAACGACCCTGCGGTGAATCACATCCAGGCGCTGGAAGAGGCGCCGCCGCACACGATGCTCGAAATCCGCCGCTTCTTCCTCGACTACAAGGTGCTCGAAGAGAAGGAAGTGGTGGTCGACCCGTTCCAGGGGCGAGACGCTGCGCTCCAGGTCATCCGGCAGGCGCTCGTGGACTACGAGGCGCTCCGGGCGAAGGGTTAGCCGCACTTCGCCGTTAGCAAAAAGCTGACAGTTATGCACTGTTCGCTGTACGCTCTGCCGCGCCGGGTGGTGGGAATCTGGCAGGTCAGCACATGCTGGACGGTCTCTCTCGCCGCGCCGCGCGCATCTTCCCCTGCGGTTCCACGCGTTCCCATCACTCCCAGTTTGCGTTGCTCGCAGCGGCGCCGGCCGCGGCCGGGACAGGCGGTGCAGGCTTCGACCCCGTCTTCCTCGTCTGTGGCCTGGCCGTCCTGAGCGCCGGACTCGTCGTCCTCCACGCGGCCCAATCGTTGCCCCGCCGCGCACCGGCGATGGCTCTCGCGGGCGAACCGCGCCGCCTGTTCACGGCCGACGAAGCGCTCGCCGAACGGGACCGCCTGCGCGAAACCTCGGTCCTCGTCGATGCCCTCGCCGAAGCGGCAGCGACCTTCTACGCCATTGCAGGGCAACTGCCCCAGGACGCTTCGGAACGCGTGGTCCAGCGCGCGGATGACCTGCGCGAACTGGTCTGGCAGAACCGGACCGGGTGATGTCCGCCGCTACCGCCTCCGCTTTTCGAACGCCGCCTTCGCCCGCTGGCCGGCCTGTGCTTCTGAGGCGACGGCTTCGAGCGCCGACGCGTTGATCCGTTCGAGGTAGGCGCTGTAGCCGCCTTCGAAGCTCCGCAGCTGGCCGTCGCGCACTTCGATGACGCGGTCGACCAGCCGGTCGAGCAGGTAGCGGTCGTGCGAAACCACGATGACCGTGCCGGGGAACTTCTCGAGGGACTCTTCGAGCACCTCTGCGGCGGGGATGTCGAGGTTATTCGTCGGTTCATCGAGGACCAGGCAGTTGGCGTTGAGCTGCATCAACCGGGCCAGCTGGACGCGCGACTTTTCGCCGCCGCTGAGCCGCGCGATTGGCTGCGAGCAGGCGTCGTAGGGCAAGAGGAAGCGCTGCAGCTGGGCCACCGCTTCGCCTTCGTACATTGGGCGGACCTCGCGCAGCGCCTCGACCGGCGTCTGGCGGAAGTCGAGCGTCTCGTGCTCCTGCGAGTAGTAGCCGGTGCGTACGCTCGGGCCCACCCAGACCTCGCCGCTCTCCGGCTGGAGCTGGCCGAGGATGAGCTTGAGCAGCACGGACTTGCCCGCGCCGTTCGGCCCGACGATGCCGATGCGCTCACCGTTGAGGATGGTTTCGTTGACGCCGCCGAGGACGCGCTTGTCGCCGAACGCCTTGCTGAGGCCGCGCAGTTCGAGCGTCTTCGCGCCGCCACGGCCGCCCGTGCGGAACTCGAGACGCATCTTCCGCCGTTCGAGGACCGGGCGTTCGACCTTGTCCATCGCATCGATCTGGCGCTGCTTGTTGCGGGCCTGCTTGATGTGGCGCTCGTCGATGACGATGGACGCCCACAGCTTGAAACGGGCGATGGCCGCTTCGAGCCGCTGGATCTCCTTCTGCTGGGCCACGAAGTCCTGCTGCTGCTTGAGCAGCGCGAGTTCCTTCTGGGTCACGTAGCTCGTGTAGTTGCCTTCCCAGCGGCGAAGGACGATGCCGGCCTCGCGGGAGTAGTCGAGTTCGCAGATAACCGTCGCCACCTCGTCCAACAGGTAGCGGTCGTGCGAGACGACGACGACGCAGCCGGGGAACTGGCGAATCACCTTTTCGAGGAGCGCTTTGCGTTCGAGGTCGAGGTGGTTGTCCGGTTCGTCGAGGAGGAGCAGGTCCGGCTCGGCGAGGATGCAGCGGGCGATGCCGATGAGCTTCCGCTGGCCGCCTGAAAGCAACTCCATTGGCCGCGACCAGGCGTCTTCATCGAAGCCGAGCGAGCGGAGGAGGGCCTCTGCGCGGTTGCGAACGGCCCCGCCCCCGGCCTTCTCGAACTGTTCCAGGAGGTCGGCGTGGTCGTGCAACACGCGGTCGAAGGCCTCTGGGTCTGCGAGGATGTCCGGGTCGGCCATGCGCTGTTCCGCCTCGGTCAGCGCGTGTTCGATGGCGGCGAGGTTGCCGCTCGCGCTCAGCAGTTCTTCGAACGCGCTGCGGCCGGGCTGTCCGCTGAACTCCTGTTCCAGGTAGGCGATGCGCGCGCCCCGGCGGAGCGTCAGCGTCCCGGCGTCGGGCGCATCCACCCCGGCGAGGACGCGCAGGAGCGTGGACTT
>JBDHWA010000347.1:0-2698 GCA_039809945.1 Dehalococcoidia bacterium
CGGCCGTCCTCGATGACGGCGGCGGCGGTCTCATCGCAGGATGACTCGATCGCGAGAACTTTCACGAACCCAGCGTAGCGCGGGTCGCATGGTGCGGCGAGGGTTGTTCGCCGCACCCGAACCTTCGCCCAAGCAAGCCCGTGCTGGTACCATCGCTCTCAGACGGGCGCTCCCACCGCGCCCTCTGGAGGCAGCGGTTCGCTATGGACCAGGAAGTGAAGCCGTGGGTACGGCTCGCACTCATCTTCCCAGGCCAGGGATCGCAGCATGTCGGTATGGGACACCGGCTTGCGCAGGTCTCGAAGGCCGCCCGCGACGTTTTCAAGCGCGCCGATGAGGTTCTCGACCGGAACCTCTCCAAACTCTGCTGGGAAGGCCCGGCCGAAGAGCTGGAATCGACGGCGAACCAGCAACCAGCGTCTTTCGTAACCTCAGTCGCCTGGCTCGAAGCGCTCAAGGAGCGTTGGGCGGCGCTCGACCGGAAGCTCGAACCGTTCCTGTTCGCCGGGCATTCGATGGGCGAATTCACCGCGGCGGTGGCCGCCGGCAGCCTCGAATTCGAGGAAGGGCTGCAGCTCGTCGCCGAGCGCGGCCGCCTGATGGACCTCGCCGGGACGGAGAACCCCGGCGGGATGGCCTCGATTCTCGGACTTCCCGAAGAGAAGGTGCTCGAAATCTGCGCCGAGGCGTCGAGCGAGGGCTATGTGGGCCTCGCGAACGCCAATTGCGAAGGCCAGAGCGTCATCTCCGGTTACCTGAAGCCGCTGAAGGTCGCGATGGAGCTGGCCGAAAAGGCGAAGGCCCGGCGTGTTGTCCGCCTGCCCATCAGCATCGGCTCCCACTCGCCCCTGATGGCGCGCGCCAGCGAAGGCATGAGCGCCCTCCTCCACAAGATGCACATCAAGGACCCGAGCCAGCCGCTCGTCGGGAACGTTGATGCGGGCCTGCTAACCACTGGCTCCGAGGTGTTTGGCGAACTCCGCGACCAGCTGACCCACGGCGTACGCTGGCAGAAGACCATCGAACGCATGCGCGACCACGGCGCCGATATGTTCCTCGAAGTCGGTCCCGGCAACGTCCTCACCAAGCTCGTCCGGCGGATCGACTACGACGTGAACAGCATCGCTATCAGCGATGACTATGACGGGATGCTGAGCGACCGCTGGCACCTCGTCGAGGCGGCGGCCCAGTGACCCGCCGCGTCGTCGTTACCGGAGTCGGCGCCGTTACCGCCGTCGGCCACACCGCCGAGGAAACCTGGCAGGCCATGCTCGACGGCCGCAGCGGTATCGGCCCCATCAGCCTGTTCGACCCTGAGCCCTACCCGGTCCGCATCCAGGCCGAAGTCAAAGGCTACGAACTCGGCGACCGCGTCGATGCGAAGCAGCAGCGCTACATGAACCGCAGCGTCACCTTCGGCGTCGGCGCCGCGATCGACGCACTCGCCGACAGCGGATTCGTGATCACCGAGGAGAATGCTGACATGGTCGGCGTCATCTTCGGTTCTGGCGCGGGCGGCACCGACATGATCCTCGAATACCAGGACATCCTCGAAACGAAGGGCCCACGCCGGGTGACGCCGTTCCTCGTCGCCAACTTCATCCCGGACGCCGCCAGCGGCCACATCGCCATTCACACTGGCGCGCGGGGCCCGAACTTCGCGCCAGTCAGTGCGTGCTCCACCGGCGCCACCTCAATCGGCGAAGCCTTCGAGACGATCCGGCGAGGCGATGCCGACACCGTCATCGCCGGGAGCGCCGAGGCGGTGCTGCTCCCGCTCTACCACGCGACCTGGTGCTCCATGCGCGCCCTGGCAGGCGACAACGAGAACCCGACGAAGGCGCTCAAGCCGTTCGACCTGAACCGCGACGGCTTCATCGCCGGCGAAGGCGCCTGCTCGATGATCCTCGAGGAGTACGAGCAGGCGAAGGCGCGCGGCGCGAAAATCTACTGCGAAGTCGTCGGCTATGGCTCGTCGAACGACGCGTTCGACATGATCTCGCTGCACGAAACCGGCCGCGGCCTCAAGCGTGCGGTGAAGGCGGCCGTCCGCAAGGCCGGGATCGACCCGGCGGAACTCAACTACATCAACCCGCACGGCAGCGCGACGCCTTCGAATGACAAGGTCGAGACGATGGTCATCAAGGAAGTCATGGGCGAGGCCGCCTACAAGGTCGCCGTCTCCTCGGTGAAACCGATCACCGGGCACTGCATGGGCGCCAGCGGGTCCGTGGAGGCCCTCGCCTGTGTGATGGCCATTCGCGACCAGAAGGTGGCGCCGACCATCAACTACACAACGCCCGACCCCGAGTGCGACCTGGATTATGTTCCGAATGTGGCCCGTTCCATGCCCGTGAACTACGCGATGTCGACCTCGGTCGGCCTTGGCGGACACAACTCCGCCGTCATTTTCAAGAAGGCGAACTAGCCCTGGAGAGAAACCTGTGACCCGTGCCGTAGTGACCGGGCTGGGGGCGATCACGCCCATCGGCCTGACCGCCCACGACTTCTGGCAGAACCTCGTCGATGGTGTCTCGGGAGCGGGCCAAATCACCCGCTTCGACACCACCGGCATGCCGGTGACGATTGCCACTGAAGTCAAGGGCTTCGAACCGGGCAACTACATGGACTCGAAAGGGTCACGCCGCATGTCACGCTTCGCACAGTTCGCGGTGGCGGCAGCCCAACTTGCCGCGAC
>JBDHWA010000348.1:0-2695 GCA_039809945.1 Dehalococcoidia bacterium
GCGACCACAAGCGCCTGGTTGTCAGAGCGGAGCAGGCCGAGCGCACGGCTCCGGTCGATGGCGAGGGAGTGGTCATCGCGTACGAATTCGTAGGGCAGCGCCTCGCGCTCGGGCAGGCGGGCGAGTGGGATGTCGGGGCGGAGGAAAAGCCCCAACTCCTCGTGTATGGCGAGGGATTTCGCGGGCGAGGCGACGACCAGCAAAACCGGCAGGTCGTGGTTCCGGGCTATCGCCGCTGCGACCGCGGCCCGTCCAGTCTCAGGGAGCCCAAGGCGCAGCGAACCCTCCCCAACCTTCAGCAGGGGCTGGATCGCTTCGGCAACAGCGGCCGAAAGGCCGGCAAGCTCTCCGGACAGGCCGGTAAACCCTCATCCGGGCATGATTGCCCGTCGATTCAATGTAGCATCGGGGCCTTCTGCTAGCATGGAGACATGCACGCTCACCCCGGGCAGGCACGCAACGCGCTCCTCGCCGGCCTCCTCGTGACAGCGGCCTTCGTCGTAGTCGAGGCAGTGGCCGGGTTCCTTACAAACTCGCTGGCGCTCGTTTCCGATGCTGGCCACATGCTCGCGGATTCTGGCGGCCTCGTCCTTGCGCTCGGCGCGGCGACGCTGGCGCGGCGGCCGGCCTCGGGCCGGCACACCTATGGGCTGGCCCGCTTTGAGGTCCTCGTAGTGCCGCTCCACGTGGTCATCCTGATGGGCATCGCCGGGTACATCGTCTTCGAATCCATCTCGCATCTGCGCCACACACCGGAGGTTGCCACGACACCGGTGATGCTTGTCGGCGCCGCCGGCCTGGCGGTGAACCTTGCCGTGGTGCGGTTGCTGCACAGCCACGGGAGCCACAACCTCAACGTGCGCGCCGCTACCCTCGAAGCATCCGTCGATGCGATTGGATCCGTGGCCGTGATTGTTTCGGCCGGGATCATTGCGCTCGGCGGGTGGCAGGGCATCGACGCCATCGCCGGACTCGCCATCGCCGCGCTGGTGGTTCCGCGAGCGCTGACGCTGCTCAAGGCGTCGGGAGAGATTCTCCTCGAAAGCGCTCCGGCGGGCGTTGAACCGCGCGAGATCGAAGCCGCCGCTCGCGATGTTGAAGGAGTGGTAGCCCTTCACGACGTGCACGTATGGTCGATTGCTCCATCGTTTCCGGCGCTTAGCGCGCACGTCGAATTGAAAGACGTGACCTGCACGGAGCACATCCTCACCGACCTCGCTTCACTGTTCCGGGAGCGGTTCGGTATTGGGCATGTGACGCTCCAGCCGGAGACGCCCGCCTTGCACGCGGCGATGGAGTGCTGCCTCAGCCCGGATTCCGGCCTTGTCCCGACCGGGCACGAACACCAGCCGGCAGCACCCCGGTGAGCTTCCGGCTCCCTCGGCGCGCGTTCCTCGGCGGTGCGGCGGCAGGATTGCTGGCGGCCGGAGCAGGAACGGCCGGGCTTCTCTCGCGAGGCAAGGGCGCGAGCGAGCCGAGAGTCCCCGCTGCGCCACAGCCCACACTCACACCAACGCCGGCGCCTACCCCAACGAACCCCAGGACAGGCGGATCGCAGACGATCGCCGCCGCCGCGCGGTTCAACTTCGATACCTTCGACGCTCAACTCACTGGCGAGCCGTCGGTGGTTGAGATTCTGGGACGAACCCACTCCCGGTTGCTCCAGTGGGAGGGCGGACGACTCACGGGGGACCTCTCCGAGCGTTGGGAGACCCCCGATGCCCAGACGGTTGTTCTCCACCTCGACCCGGCCGCGAAGTGGCAGCCGAGAGCGCCGCTGAACGGGCGGGCGGTGGCCGCCGCTGACGTGGCCACACACCTGCAGCGGTCGCTCGAACTATCCCGCAGCGACGCAACGGTTCGCGCCCAACGGTACTGGACGTACGGCTCGGTACGGTCAGTGGACTCGCCCGGCGACCATGCTGTGCGGGTTCACCTTGGCCGCCCCGACCCGTTCATTCTCGACACGATGGCGGCCGAGTTCGCGCTCGTGCAGGCGCCGGAAGCCGTTGCTTCGTTTGCGGAGCTGTGGCCGAAGCAGGATTCGGACCATGTCGTGGGCAGCGGGCCGTGGCTCTTCGACTGGGCCGATGACGGGCTCAAGTTCACGGCTTGGCGGGAAGGGCATCGCAAGCCCTTGCTCGACCAGTTGTTCGTGGTCGAGCCGAAGGACGCGGCTCAACGGTTTGCTGACGGAAGCCTCGACGAGGTAACGGTGTTCGACCGGCGTGATGCTGCACGGTTGCGAACGATCACGGGGGTTACTCAGACGGTGCGGCCCCAACGTGAAGTCATCATGAGTTCGTTCTTCGTGGGCGCGCCCCCGTGGAACCAGCCGGAACTGCTGGCCGCCATGAGCACCGCCTTGAACCGGGAATGGCTGGTGCAGGCGCTGCTCGGGGGCCGCGCTGCGGTGTGCGGACCCGTTCCTGGGGTGCTGGCGAACGTTCCGCCCGGCGGCTCCGGATACTCGGCACTGCCGGGCTACTCACCGTGGAACGAGCGGGAGGCGGCCGACGCACGCCGCCGCTGGGAGGCCGCGGGCGGACCTGGCCTGGGGCAGGTTGTCATCGACTTTCCGAGTGTCTTCGACCCGCTCTTTAGCGCGAGTTCCGTCATCGTCGACCAGTTGAACCGCGTGCTTGGAGCCCAGTTTCGCCCGGCCGTCGAGACCTACACGACGGTCAGCCAGCGC
>JBDHWA010000349.1:0-2684 GCA_039809945.1 Dehalococcoidia bacterium
AGCACCCACTCCACATGGCCCGTGGCGATGTAGATGGAAGCGCCGAGGATCATCGCACCGATGTTCTCGGCCGACATGGATTCGAACAGGTCGGCGCCGCGGCCTGCGCAGTCACCAACGTTGTCGCCAACGAGGTCGGCGACGACAGCCGCGTTACGCGGGTCGTCTTCCGGGATACCGGCTTCGACCTTGCCGACGAGGTCGGCGCCAACGTCAGCGGCCTTGGTATAGATACCGCCGCCGAGCTGTGCGAAGAGGGCTACGAAGCTCGCGCCGAAGCCGAAACCGACGATCAGGAAGGGCGTCTCCTGGATCGTGTGGCCGAGCAGGTTCGAGTAAATCGCGAAGATGCTCGAAACACCGATGAGGCTCAGCGCGACCACGAGGAAGCCCGAGACCGCGCCGCCGCGCAGCGAGGCGTTGATGGCATCGGCCAGGCTGTTCTGGGCGGCCGCCGCGGTGCGCCCGTTCGCGCGAACCGCGATGGACATGCCGATGTAGCCGGACACACCCGAGGCAAGGGCGCCAACGATGAAGGCGATACCGGTCAGGACGCCGACTTCGGTGGATTCCTTGAAGATGCCAACGATGACGGCCACAACGACCGATGTGACCACGGCAAGGATGCCGATGGTGCGGTACTGACGATTCAGGAAGGCATTCGCGCCCTCCAGGATCGTCCCGGCGACTTCCTGCATCGATGCGGTGCCCTTGTCCCGCTTGAGGACATCAAAGGCTAACCAGATCGCGAACAGGACCGCCGCGGCACTCGCCGCAGGGATCATGATCTGGGCCAGGAGCATTACGTCTTCCCCTCCGGATTATGCTTGCGGTTCCTGTTCCCCCCGAAGACAAACGGAACCGCCGGCCGCCCGTACTGACGCGCCGAAAGCGTTGGCGAGTCTATCAGTGAGACCCCTAAAGGGAAACAAAACGAAAAGCCGCAGACCCAATCGACTACGCCACGGGCCCCGGAATGTCGATTCTTATGTAATGACCTTGATGCCCTGGCCGGCAACCGCCCGGCCAATCGGCCACAGGTTGAGGCCGTCCCGCTCAAACGCTGCCTCGAGCGATTTCGCCTTCCGCGCTGACGCGGCGAGCAACAGCCCGCCGGAAGTCTGCGGGTCGAACATCAGCGCAGCGACGGTCTCGTCGACCGATGGCGCGAAGGTCACGCGTTCGCCAAGCCAGTCCCGGTTGCGCCCTTCGCCGCCGGTATGGACGCCCGCCGCCGAACATTCCCGCGCCCCCGGGAGGAGCGGAACCGCCGAGGCCGCAAGTTCGAGCCCAACCCCGGAGCGGTCTGCCATCTCCCAGAGGTGGCCGAGCAGCCCAAAACCCGTGATATCCGTTGCGGCGCTGAGCCGGGCTTCCCGCGCGAGGTGGGATGCGTGCCGGTTCAGGCGAACCATCGATGCTGTCGCCGCTTCAACCCATTCCGGCTTCGCTTTGCCCTGCCTTTGCGCCGAAAGGATCGCGCCGGTGCCGAGCGGCTTGGTCAGGTAGAGGCGGTCGCCGGACTTAAGGCCCGCCTTGGAGAGGATGCGCGACGGATGAACCAGCCCGAGCACGCTGAGGCCGTACTTCGGTTCTGCGTCCCAGACGGTGTGGCCCCCGGCGATGACCGCTCCCGCCGCCTTCACAGTTTCGGCGCCTCCGCGGAGGATCGCCGTCTGCACCTCCGCCGGCAGGTCCTGCGGGAAGGCCGCGATGTTCAGCGCGAGCACGGCTTCGCCACCCATCGCATAGACGTCGCTGAGGGCATTGGCAGCGGCGATTGCGCCGTACGTGTACGGGTCGTCAACGACGGGCGCGAAGAAGTCGAGCGTCGCCACCACCGCCGTTTTCGCATTGATGCGATAGACGGCGGCGTCGTCAGCGACCCCCATACCGACGAGCACATCGGGGTGCCCGGCGGGATCGAACAGACCAGCGAGCGGCGACAGCACCTGCGCCAGGGCCTCGGGCCCCGCCTTAGATGCTCAGCCCCCGCAGGTGGTGAGTTCGGTCATGCGAAAGAGTTCTTCGCGTGTCACGGGAAGATTGTGGCGGCAAACCCGCCAGCGACACAAAGCCAACCCGGAACCAGCGATGGGGGCCAGCTATGATCCCTCGAATGGACGAAGCTGAACACGCACGCTTCGAACGCTGGCTGCTGGATCGGGGGATCACCGAACCGCGGCGCGTCAGCCGCGAGTCTGCGGACGTTATCCTCGTGTCGAAGTTCGAACCCGGGTTCGCGGCACGCCTCCACGAGGCCATCGACCGCCTGCCTGAACTCTTCGACGCCATCCGGATCCACGATCGATACGCCGCAAAACGGGGGCTTTCACGCGTCGAGGCCTGGCGCGTGTCCGTAGCGGAGATGCTGTCCGAATTCGGGCCTGGCCGCGGCCTCGACCATGACCAACTCGCTGAGATTCGCGCCGGGACGGACTCGGTCGCCGCACTGCTCGACTCGGCGCTCTGGTCTGGGCCCACCGTCGGCGACGGATGGCGTCCATCCGCGGCCGAAGAACGCGCCTACGCCGAAGCCCTCGCCCGGATGGACGACGATTCGAGCATCTTCACCCGCTACTACGGGGACTTCGAAGGGCGCCGCGTGGAGAACCACTGCCCCGGCGCGCGTGTCGCCCGTAGACTCATCGCCCAGGCCTGGGGTATCTGCACACAGACCTGAC
>JBDHWA010000350.1:0-2660 GCA_039809945.1 Dehalococcoidia bacterium
CCCGTCGAGGATCTGCTTCAGCACCACTGCGTCGTTGTGCTGTTCGTCCTTCGCCGAGTAGACGAGCGTGAGGTCGCCGGCCCGGGCGAACCCGCGGAGTTCGGCGAGGGCCGGGTTGCCGGCCAGTTCGGCCCGGTACCGCTGCTGGAACTCGGCCCACTTCTCCGGGTCGTGGCCGAACCACTTCCGCAGTTCCGTCGAAGGGGCGACCTCCTTCAGCCACAGTTCGACATGGGCGTGCTCCTTGCTCACGCCCCGGGGCCAGAGCCGGTCGATGAGCACCCGTTTGCCGTCGGCCGGCGAGGCCGGTTCGTAGGCCCGTTTCAGGAACACCGTCATCGTTCCACCTCCTTGACTTGCCGTACTGGGGTGAAGGTCATCGCTCCCGTACGCTGTAAGCACATGGGATTCGACATCGAGGCCATCATCAAAACCGCCGGGTACGTGGGCCTCTTCCTCATCGTCTTTGCCGAAACCGGGTTGCTCATCGGCTTCTTCCTCCCGGGCGACACCCTGCTGCTTTCGGCGGGGCTGCTTATCCAGCAGGACAAGGTCGGGCTCGAGCTCTGGGTGCTGATCCCGCTCCTCGTCGCTGCTGCCATTATCGGCGATGCGGTGGGGTACCAGGTGGGCAAGCACACCGGGCCTCGCATCTTCAAGCGCGAAGACAGTCGCCTCTTCCACCGTGACCACCTGCTGCGGGCGCAGAACTTCTATGACCGCCACGGCGGCAAGACCATCGTCCTCGCGCGCTTCCTCGCCTTCATTCGCACCTTCGCGCCAACGGTGGCGGGCGCCGCGAAGATGCCGTACCCGAAGTTCGCCAGCTACAACGTGGTCGGCGCGGCGCTCTGGGTGCCTTCGATGACGCTGACCGGTTACTACTTCGGCAAGGCCATCCCGGCGAACTCCATCGACCTCTTCTTCATCGGCCTCGTGGTGCTGATGGTCGCCGCTTCGACGGCCCCGGCGCTCTTCCACCTCTGGCGCGAACGGCGGAAAGGCCACGCGGCGCAGTAGCCCCCGCGCGTTCGTGCTAGAATCCTGATCCCGGGCAACTGGCGAGTTCGTGGAGCACCACGAGGGAGCCCGGATGAAACCGCATGGTCGCTCGCCTGGGCCGAAGGTCTCGTCGCATACGCAGCGCACGGGGCCTTTTTCGTTCCCCCTGGGGCGCCGGGCCTGCCGTTCTCAGTGCTGCCTGCGCCCCCTGAAACCCTGGAGGGTAGCCCTGTGCGCGCACTGCTCGGCGTTTACGACAAGACTGGTATCGAAGACTTCGCTCGCGGCCTCGTTGGCCTCGGCTGGGAGATCGTCTCCACTGGCGGCACCTTCGCCACGCTCGAAAAAGCGGGCATCCCGGTGCGAAAGGTCGAAGACATCACGGGCTTCCCCGAGATGCTCGACGGCCGCGTCAAAACGCTCCACCCGGTGGTGCACGGCGGCATCCTCGCCCGGCGCGATATGCCCTCGCACATGGCTGCCCTCGCCGAGCACGGCATCGGCGGGATCGACCTCGTCTGCTGCAACCTCTACCCGTTCGTGGCGACGGTCACGAAGCCGGGCGTGACCTTCGAAGAAGGCATCGAGAACATCGACATCGGCGGACCGACGATGCTCCGGGCGGCCGCCAAGAACCACAAGGACGTCGTCGTGGTCGTCAACCCGGGCGACTACGGCGCGGTTCTCGAACACCTGAAAGCGGGCGACCTCGGCGCGGAAGGCCGGCTGCACCTCGCCTACCAGGCCTTCGCGCACGTCGCCGCCTATGACAGCGCCGTTTCCGAATGGCTCTTCGCCCAGTTCAACGAAGAAGCGCGCCAGAAGCCTCGCGGACAGGTCACGCTCCCGCTGGAGCTCGTGGAGACGCTCCGCTACGGCGAAAACCCGCATCAGTCCGCCGCGTTCTACCGCGACGGCTCCCTCGCCGAGCAGGGCCGCGGCGGTATCGCCACGGCGGTCCAGCATCACGGCAAAGAGATGTCGTACAACAACTACCTCGACGCCGATGCCGCCTGGAACTGCGTGAACGACTTCACCGGGCCGAGCTGCGTCATCGTGAAGCACACGAACCCGTGCGGCGTGGCCACGCGCGAGGACATCCTCGAGGCCTACCGCCTCTCCGTCCGCGCCGATGCGACGAGCGCCTACGGGGGCATCGTCGCCTTCAACCGGCCCGTCGATGAGGCCCTCGCCCGCGAACTGCGCGAGTTCCGCAGCCCGAACGACGGCGAAACGCGCATGTTCTACGAGATCGTGGTCGCGCCCGGCTACACGCCCGAGGGGCTGACCGTCCTCAAGGGCAAGTCGAAGGACCTCCGCATCCTCGAAGCGCAGCCGCGGCTGCCCGGCGGCCGCGCCTACCGGCAGGTGGGCGGCGGCTGGCTCGCCCAGGACGCCGACGACCGCCGGCCCGAGGACATCGAGTTCAAGGTGGTCACCGACCGCCAGCCCACGCCGCAGGAGCTTGAGGACGCGAAGTTCGCCTGGCGCTGCGTGAAGCACGTGAAGAGCAACGCCATCACGGTCGCGAAAGACGGCCGCCTGCTCGGCATGGGCAGCGGCCAGCCGAACCGCGTGAAGAGCGTCGAGATTGCCATGGAGAAGGCGGGCGCCGAGGTGAAGGGCGCCACGCTCGCCAGCGACGCGTTCTTCCCGTT
>JBDHWA010000351.1:0-2653 GCA_039809945.1 Dehalococcoidia bacterium
GGGAGGGAGCGATGAACGAACTCTTCGGCGTTTCGATGAACACCATCGCCGCCGTTTGCCTCGTGGTAACGGCGGCGATCTTTGTGCTCGTGGCCCTCATTGCATGGCGGAACCCCGTGATGTTCAAGATGGGGCTTCGCAACATCCCGCGACGGAAGGCACAGACCGCGCTCATCGTCGTCGGCCTGATGCTCTCCACGCTCATCATGAGCGCGGCCTTCGGCACCGGGGACACGCTGACGACGTCCGTCACGGCCGAGGTTTACAACATCCTCGGGCGGACGGACGAATGGGTCTCGTGGGACGCCGAGAATCACCCAGCTCCGCCAGAGCAGCAGGTCATCCCGCTTTCGACCGTGGAGGAGTGGCAGAAGCATTTTGCAGGCGACAGCGACATTGCGGCGATCGTCCCGATCCAGCGCGAATCCCTTCCGGTAGTCAACACGCGGACGAAGCTGAACTACCCGACCGCACGGATCGTGGGATTCCGCCCGGCCGATGCCGAGGCGCTCGGGGGGCTCAAGGACCTTTCCGGTAAGCCGGTGACCCTGAGTGGCAACGAAATCGCCGTGAACAAGGACCTCGCCGATGAGATTGAGGCGAAGGCCGGAGACACCCTTACCCTGTTTGAGAACGGCGAGCCGGTCCAGTTCACGGTCACCGCGATTGTGCCCGCCGATGCCCTTTCCGGGGCCGTCGACCCCAGTGCGAAGCATGGTGCGGCAGTCAGCTTCGACACTCTTGCCGGCCTTACCGGGCGCGGTCAGAACGCCGATGCCGTCATGGTGTCCAACCATGGCGGCGTGAAGTCCGGGATGGACCGTTCGGACGCCGCGGTGGCGAAGTTCAAGCCGCTGCTACGTGATACGAATTACGAGATCTCTCCGCTCAAGCGCGACCTCGTGAAGTTCGCTGAACTAATCGGCGCGGCGTTCACGACGGTGTTCGTCGTGTTCGGGCTGTTCAGCATCGCGGCCGGCATCCTGCTGATCTTCCTCATCTTTGTGATGCTCGCCGCCGAGCGGAAGCCGGAGATGGGCATGGCGCGGGCCGTCGGGGCGAAGCGCCGCCAGTTGGTCGAATCCTTCCTCGCCGAGGGCATGGGTTATGACCTTGGAGCAGCGGTGGTGGGCCTGTTCGCGGGGATGGGTGTGACCTTCGCGATGGTGGCCATCCTGAAGGCCATTGCGGGTGAGAACCTCGGACTCAACCTGAGCGTGAGTTTCACCCTGCGCAGCCTGATCGTCGCATTCTGCCTCGGCGTCATCGCTACCTTCCTGGTCATCTTCATTAGTTCCTGGCGGGCCAGCCGTTTGAACATTACCGCCGCGATTCGGGACCTCCCCGAATCGCACCCGGTGAACCCGGAGGCTGCCACGTGGAAGGGCTACTACCGCGCAGTCATCAACGGGATTGCTGCGCTGGCGCTGCCGCTTGGGTTCTCGCTCGTCTTCTTCCGTGCTCCAGGGATGATGCTCGGTGCGCCGCTTGTCGCGGTCGGGTTGGTCTCTCCCTGGTTCTACGTGCTCCGAAACGCGAACGTCGCGGCCCCGCGAGACCGCCGGACCAACGAAGGTGTCCCTCGCTGGCCGTGGATCGTCGGACTCGTGCTTCCGGTCGTGGGCTGGATCCTCATCCTCGCGCCCTACTGGATTGCGGTGGGCCTCGTGGTTCTTGTCCGCGACCGGAAGCCAGCCGCGTTGCCGCGGTGGCTCCAGGTGGCGGCGCTGGTTGTGTGGCCCGTCGCGTTCATCGCAGCGCTTCTGCAGGCGTGGCGAACCCAGGTGGCCTGGAGTGCCGGGGTTGCGGCTGCCTTCGGGATTGCAGGCGTGGCGCTGACCTACGGCGGCCTCGACCACGACTCATCGTTCTTCTTCCTGCTCGGCGTCTCGCTGCTCGGCCTCTGGCTGGCGGTCACCCTTCGCTACTTCGGCATCGCTGAGCGGCTTTCGTTCACCGTGGTCAGTGCGCTGCTCCTGGTCATCTGGTACATGCCGTCGAGCGTGACCGAGCCCATTACCGGCCCGCTCACCGGCGGGATCGAACTCTTCTTCCTGAGCGGGATGGTCATGGTGACCTGCGGGACGTTCATCATGGTGTACAACGCCGACATCGTGCTGCCGGCGATCGCCAGCCTTGGGTCGCGCTTCGGACGGGTGGTGCCGGCGCTCAAGACCGGTGTCGCTTACCCGCTTACCTCGCGCTTCCGAACCGGCATGACGATGGCGATGATCGGGCTGATCATGTTCTCGCTCGTCATGATGGCGGCGATCAACACCAACTTCAGCGCCCTCTTCCTCAATTCGGATACGAAGGGTGGCTACGACGCCGTCATCGATGTGAACCCGAACAACCAGATCGCGGACCTGAAAGCGGCCGTTGAGAGCGGCGGCGGCGACTTCAGCAAAGTGAAGGACTTCGGCGAGGTGCGCGTTGCTGATGCAACCGAGGCCGAGGTTGGCAACAAGGACGGATTCAAGAACAAAGAGGACGACAACGGAAACCGGGTCGTCGCTCCCTGGAGTCCTTACACCGTGTTCGGCGTGGATCCCCGGTTTATCGAGACCAATAAGGTCACGATGAAGATGTACGCGAAGGGATACGCGTCGGATGCCCAGGTCTGGCAGGCGCTGGCGAAGGATCCTTCGCTGGC
>JBDHWA010000352.1:0-2648 GCA_039809945.1 Dehalococcoidia bacterium
CGCTCGGGAGCGCGCCACTGCAACTCGATGCGGGCGTCGCCTGCGTCGGGATCGGGCTGACGACGGCGACGGCCGTCACCGAAGCCCCGCCGGAAGCAGCCGTCGCCACGGCGCCTGCCGAAGTCGCGGTCGCAGCAGGGGTTGCCGGCTTCGGGCTGTCATCGCCGCAGCCGACCAGCGCGAACGCTGCGCCGCCGACGGCAGCGCCGGTGAACAGCTTCAGCGCCCGGCGGCGCTGCATGAGAGTTTCGAGGTCAAATGCGAGGCCCCGGTCGAGGATGCTGCTCGCCGGGTCATCATCGTGGTCATGGTCGTGGGCGTGCTTCGCCATTGGTGTTGTCTCTCCCTGGGGCGCCGGTTCGTGCGCCAGCGCCGAGGCCACCATGGTTACGACCGCGCATGAGAAGGGGATTGGAGACGGTAAAGAAGTTGGTCGGGGTGACAGGATTTGAACCTGTGGCCTCTACGTCCCGAACGTAGCGCTCTGCCAGGCTGAGCTACACCCCGCGCCGAAGGGGCATGGTAACAGGCGCACGGGTGAGCCACAAAACGCACGCCCCAGAACCACCCGTGTAAGGTTTCGACGGCCCGGCAGTCTTACCTGCAGAACACACAGGGAGAACCGCCTGACCATGAACTACGAAGCCGCCGCCATCATCGCCCGCTACGAACAGGAAGCCATTCGCCGCCGGGCTGACTTCGCTGCCGCCCTCGGCGGGCTGCCTGCACTGCCGCTGCTTCCCATCTTTCGCCGCCGCACGCTTAACCCGCTCACGGCCGCCGTGGAAGTCCGCCACGCCCGGGCGGCCAGCGACTCCCGCATCGACCGCCGTCTGCAGGAACTGGCCGTTCCGGTGACCCTGGAGAAGAAGGCCTCCTGAGCGGGAACCGGCCCGTTAGTGCGAGTGGTTCGCCGCGCCGGGGCCGTGGCTCGGGCCGTGGTGGCTCCAGCGGCTCGCGGAAGCCGGCGCCGGGGCTGGCTGGGCTGATGCTGCGCCGCGTGTGAACGTGGTCAGCGGCACGGAGATCAGCTTGCGCGCCGCCACATCGCACATCGGGCAGAGCGCCGGGAGATCGGAGTCCTTGAAGCTGCGCGAGACCTCGAACGTCAGGTTGCACGGCTCGCAGGAGTATTCATAAAGGGGCACAGACGGTACGCTCCTGCAAAGACTTGCAATTGCAATTGGATGCAGGATACATGAACGAACCCTCCGTTGTCCCGGTCTCCCGCCCATCCCTCGCCGTCCTTGCCCACGAAGGCTTCCCGGAAGAGCAGCTCATCGATGTGCTCGAACTCTGCCGCTCGTTCGCGGGCTTCCTCGGTGAACCCGTCGCTTTCGGGCGCGGACTCGAAACGCCCCTGCACGAGACCCTAGCAGGGCTGTCAGCCGGCGCCGGCCGGTGGAACTTCGACTTCGTCGCGCCGCCAACCATGACGGCGGCGAGTATGAGTTCGGCCGACTTTGTCTATACCGAAGACGGGCGGCCGGACTGGGGCGCGATGTGGACCGGGTTCTGCGAACTCGCGCTCTACGGCGGACCCCCGCACCGCGGCGAAGCATCCGCGCTCAACGCCCGCCTCGAAGGCGAACCCACACCCGGCCTCGACGCCATCCGCGAGATTCGGCGCGGCATCTTCGAGACCACTGGGCTATTCGCCGAGCCGTATGCGCCCGGCTGGCTGGCGGTCACCTGCCACTCCGGCCGGATGGCCGCCTGGCTCGCAGCCTCGATCATCCTCGAGAACGTCGAGGCCCGGTTCGACGGCGAAATGCTGCTCGTCCCCGCGCACGAGTCATTCACCCTCAAGAACGAGGTGAAGAGCGTGATCACCGTGGTGGCCAAAACGAACCACTACTGGCAGGCGCACGTTGCCGCGCGGGAACAGGCGGCCGCGGCGGAAGCAGCAGGCTAGACCGAGACCCTCGCCCAGAGCCCGATGTGGTCCGACGGCCAGGCGCCGCCGACGGGCGCGTCGAGGCACGTGCCTGCATCGACCGCCTGCAGACCGTCGCCCATGAGGATGTAGTCGATCACTCGGCCGGTCTCCCAGGCGGGCGCGGTGCCGGACACGGCAACCCCGGCGTCTTCGTGGGCAGAACGGAACCGCTCTCGAAAGGCCGCCAGCGTCGCGCTCCGGGGACGGTCGTTGAGGTCACCGCAAAGCACGACCGGATCGGAATCCCCGAGCCATGACGTGACGCGCCGGGCCTGTGCGAGCCGCTCTTCGGCACGGTCGCCGCGGTGTTCGAGGTGGGTGTTCGCGACCGTCAGCGGGACACCGTCGACGCGGACCACCGTGCGCTGGGCAACGCGCCCCTGTTCGCCGATGACCAGGCGGCCCCGCGCTTCGAACGGGAAGACGGAGAGGATGGCGAGTCCCTCGAAGACACCGTGGTAGCCGCCCTTCCGCGCCTGGGCGACGTGATACCGACGCCCGGTCCGGCGCGCGAGCCGCCACGCGAGTTCGCGCGCCTGCAGCCGCCAGGTCGCGGCTTCTTGCAGGCAGATGACGTCTGGGTTCAGCGCGGCCAGTCCGGCTGCGACCAGCGGGGCGCGGCGCCGCCAGCCGTCGTGGATGCCGCGCAGGTTCAGCGAGACGACGGTCAGTTCGGGCATGCGGCGCTCAGTCGTGGAGCCGCCGGCTC
>JBDHWA010000353.1:0-2643 GCA_039809945.1 Dehalococcoidia bacterium
AACTTGCGGAAGAAGTCGCGTTCGGCGCGGCGCAGGAAGCCGACGAGCGTTGGCGTCGGGTTGTTCGCGGTCGCGTGGTAGACGATGTGGAGGCCGAGCGGCGGGCCGCCTTCGCCGGTCAGTTCCTGTTCGCCGGCAATGGCCTGGATTTCGGGCCAGAGAACGCTGGGGACGAGCACTTCGTAGCGCACGCCCTGGACGTCGACTTCGACGAGGGGGCCGGAGGCATCCATGCGGGCGAGGTGGCCCTGGAGGTGGGTGATCACGCCGCACAGCGTAACGCCGCGCTCGGCCCCGGTCGCGCAATCGACATTGCGCGGGGGCCAATCGACAATCGTGCGGTGCCTGAACTGCCCGAAGTCGAAACTATCCGCAGGGACCTCGAACCGCTCGTCACCGGGCGGACGATCACCGGCATCGAGGTCGACCCGGGGACGATCCACCTGCTCGCGGGCGCGCCGGTCGAGACGCTGCGGGCGAACCTCGTGGGGCGAAGAATCACGTCGGCCGGGCGGCGCGGGAAGTACCTCATGTTCGGGCTCGACGACGGCCGTGTGTTCGTCGTGCACCTGCGGATGACCGGGCGGCTGGTCTGGCGGCCCGCGGAAGCGCCCGAGGAGCAGTACCAGCGGGCCGTCATCCACCTCGACAACGGGTTCGACCTGCGCTGGGGCGACCTGCGGAAGTTCGGCACCTGGCGCATCTACGAATCGCCCGCGGAGGTGACGGACCGGCTCGGTCCGGAACCCATCGACGAAGGGCTCACGCTCAAGCAATTCCGCGAGCGGCTGGCCAACCGGACCGCGCCGATCAAGGCCGTCCTGCTCGACCAGCGGCGGTTCGCCGGCCTCGGCAACATCTATGTCGATGAGGCGCTGTTCGAAGCGAAGGTCCGGCCGGACACGCCTGCGGACTCAGTCTCGCCCGCGGCAATCAAGCGGCTGTTCGCCTCGACCCGTGCCGTGCTCGAGCGGGGCATCGAACACCGCGGCGCCAGCTTCAAGGATTACGTGGACGGCCAGGGCCAGCAGGGTACGCAGCACATGTTCGTCCAGGTGTTCCGGCGCACCGGCAAGCCGTGCTACGTCTGTGGCAGCGAAATCAAGCGCACCGTTGTCGGCGGCCGTTCGACCCACTTCTGCCCGAAATGCCAGCCGAAGTCCCGGGTGAGGCACGCGCATGGTTAGCGTCGAAGCCGTGCTGGCGGCGCTCGGCCTGCCGCCGGACACTCCGTCCGACGCAGAGCCGCTGGGCGAGACGCCCGGCAGCCCGGTGCAACTTTTCATTGGCGGCACGCAGCCGCTCGAAGTGGTCGTGCGCGAACCGGCCGACCCGGAGGCGCGCGAAAACCACCTCGCCGTGAGCGAACGGCTCCGCGACGCAGGGTTCGCGTGGATGCCGGAGCTGCTGGCGATCGTGGACGGCGCGACGGTCGAACGCGCGGCCCCGGGCGCGACGGCGTTGCAGTTGGTGCCGCCGCCGGGCGCCGCCGACGCCGCGATGGCCGCCTTCGCCGCCCTCCACACTCTGCCACTGCGGGAAGGCCTCGATTGGGGGAAGGAACCGGCTGACCTGCTGCCCGAAGGTGACTTCCCGCTCCACCGGCTCGGGTTCGCCGCGAGCGAACGTGACGGAGCGCGCGGACCGTTGCAAGAAGCGCGCGAGCGGTTGCTGGCCTCGCCGTTCGGGTTTGGGCACCGGAACGCGACGGCCGCGAACCTTGCGCTGGCCCCCGGGAAGGCGTGGATTAGCGACTTCTCGACGGCAGGGTACGGACCGCAGCTCTGGGATGTCGCTGCGTTCCTGCTGACGTCCGGGCTCGAAGCTCCGGCGCGGCGGGCGCTGGCGGCGGCCTATGGCGCGCATCGCGGGATGGGGGCAGCCGAAGCCGCGGACGCCGTCGACCTCGCCGGGCTGTTCTGGGGCATGCACTGGCAACTCGACCTGCCCCGGCGGCTCATCACCAGCCTCGGCGACGATGTGGCGACAGGCGCACTGCGGCTCTGTGCGGCCCGCATCGAGAAGGGGATACGCCAGCCATCCGGGGACTCGCCGATCGCCCGCGCCATCCGCCGCGCCCTCTGGCGGGTCGAGTAGACCGGTCGACAAGCGCGGCCGCTCGCTCGACAATCCTGCCGTGACCCTGCCGGCCGCTTACCCGGGCAACCTCTCCGAACTCGACTTCGTCGAAGCGTACGCGCGCTCGGCGCTGCGGAAGCCGCAGATGGCGGCCGATGCCGCTCTACGCACCCTCGTGTTCTCGGAATCCGGCGACCGCGCCATCCTCGTCGGGCTCATCGCGCAGGAACTGGCTGAATCCGCCCGGCGGCTGGTCGCGGTGTTCGAAGCCCTGAGCGACCGCACGCACCCGGTTGCCCGCTCGCTCCTGAAGCCGCTGCCGGGCGCGGCCGCGTGGAAGGCGTTCGCGCACCTCGCCGCCACCATCTCGCCGGAACAGATGCTGCGCGAACTCTCCATTGGCAGCGATGCCCTCGAATCCGCGCAGTTGCTCCGTTCGCAGCCGGAACTGGCCGAACTGACCGGCCTCGTCGCCGCCGCGGAGACAGGCAACGCGATGCTGCTCATCCCGGACCTGCTGCGCCGTCATGTGGCCGAAGAGTGCTGGCTCGCGGGCGTGGACGC
>JBDHWA010000354.1:0-2642 GCA_039809945.1 Dehalococcoidia bacterium
TCGAGCGACTGGTAGCGGCTCTCCTGCGTCTGGCTGGTGACCCGCTGCTTGCCGCGAATGTCCTGGAGGGCGCGGTAGATGCTCTCTTTGTTCACGCCGAACTCGGCGAGCAGGCGCGTCGAGCCGCTCTCCTCGTTGTCGGCGATGGCGATAAGCAGGTGTTCGACGCCGACGTATTCGTCCTTCAGCCGCTCGGCCTCGCTGTTGGCGACTTCGAGCATGCGGACGACTTCGGGGGTCGTGTAGATCTGGACGACGTCGTAGGCCAGGGTCGGCAGGTCATCAACCTGCTTGCCGACACGCTGGCGTAGGCGGGCCATATCGACATTGAGTTTCTGGAGCACCTGTTCGGCGAGGCCGCCGTTGAGGGTGACGAGCGCGGCCAGCACATGCGCGACGCCCCACTGGGAGTTGCGCTTCTGGCGCACGATCTCCTGCGAGTTTGCCAGCACCTGCTGGGCCTGCTCGGTGAATCGGTCCTGTCGCATCATTGTCTGGATTCCTCCGTTGGAACCTTGGGTTTGGAAGGGAACGCCGGGCTTTCGCGCTGCGCCTGTGGTGTTCCTGCTGGTCGCTCTTCGGCCGGTCAGGCGCCGCGGTAGGGCGCCGGGAGCCGGGTGCTGCGCAGGCGGTCCAGTTCGGCCCGCGTGGCCGCGAGTTCGTCCTGGAGCGCGCGGATCTGCTGATTCATCCGCATCATGATCTCGGCCCCCGCGAGGTTGACGCCGAAGTCATCGATCCAGCGCTGGATCTGGCGGATCCGCTCGATATCGCTGTTCGAATACATCCGGATGTTGCCGCCGGTGCGTTTCGGTTCGACCAGGCCGGCGCGTTCGTAGTAGCGCAGCGTTTGCTGGTGCATGCCAACGAGCCGGGCCGCGATCGAGATGACGTACATCGGCTGGTCGTCGTCACCGGCGAAGTCACCGGGGATGCCGCGAGTCCGTGCCATCCGTCACCTCCTTTAGTGATGTGCTGTGGTGGCCGCGCGAGCAGCGCGCATGGCCTCGAAGTGGGCTTTCTCTTCCGGCGTCAGCGCCGAAGGGAGCTGTACGCGCGCTTTCACGTACAGGTCGCCACGCTGGCCGCTGCTGCCAAGCGCGGGCATGCCCTTCCCGGCGAGCCGGAACTGGCGGCCGTTCTGGGTGAGCTCCGGGATACGGAGCGCCACCCGGCCGTCGATCGTCGGGACAGTGACTTCGCCGCCGAGCACTGCATCGAGCAGTGGCACATCCACCTCGGCGTGGAGGTCATCCCCCTTGCGTTCGAACCGGTGGTGCGGGAGCACCGTGACTACCAGGTAGAGGTCGCCGGGCGACCCCTTGCCGGCGCCCGGGCGCCCTTCGCCGGCCACGCGAACGCGCGAGCCGGTCTTGACGCCCGCCGGGATACGCACCTCGATGCGCCGGGGGCGAGTCACCGTGCCCATGCCTTCGCAGGTGTGGCAGATGGCCCCGGCCACGTCACCCGAGCCGCCGCAGGTAGGGCAGGCTTCCGGCGACTGGAGGTTCACCTGGCGGCTGGTGCCGTGGTAGGCCTCCTCCAGGGTTACCTCGATCGGGGTTTCGATGTCCTGGCCGCGACGGTTGCCGCTGGCTGCCCGGGGGCCGCCGCGTTCGCGCCGGAAGAAGGTATCGAAGATGCTCCCGAAGTCGCCGAACCCCTCGGCGCCCTGGGCCGCGCGAAACCCGCCGCCTCCGCCGCGCCGCTGGGCCTCTTCGATCTGGTCAGCCATTTCCCAGCGGTCTCCGTACTTGTCGTACTTCTTCCGCTTGTCGGCATCCGAGAGGACCTCGAACGCGGCGTTGACTTCTTTGAAGCGCGCCTCCGCCGCCTTGTCGTTCGGGTTCACGTCAGGGTGGTGTTTGCGGGCGAGTTTGCGGTACGCGGTCCGAATCTCTTTCTCGGACGCGTTCCGTGGGACACCCAGCGCTTCGTAGAAGTCCTTGGCCATGTGCTGCCATCGTACGTGATTGGGAGGCTCGTTACAATCCGGGCTGTTCGTAAAGTTGATAAAGCTTTACGCAGACTACTTGCTAAGCCTGTATGGCTGTGGCACGATACTCCTGCACACCAAATCACATCCGCACAGCAAACCTGGAGGAAAACACATGGCAACCGCTCTCACCCGTTGGGACCCGTCCGGAGAGTTCGCAGCGATGCGCAACCTGATGGACCGGTTCTTCGACCAGCCGCTTGGCCGCCTGCCCTTCCGTGGCAGTGAGGACCTGGCGACTGCAAGCCTCAACCTCGACGTGGTCGAGACACCGGACACCTTCGTCATCAAGGCCGCCGTCCCCGGCGTCGACCCGAAGGACGTCGAAATCTCCGTCGAAGAGGACGTCCTGACCATCAAGGGCGAATTCAGCAAGCAGGAAGAGACGAAGGAAGAGAACTACATCCGCCGGGAGATCCGGACGGGCAGCTTCCAGCGCCAGCTGCGGCTCCCTCCGACGGTCGAGCCGGAGAAGGCCGCCGCCAGCTTCGAGCACGGCCTGCTCACCCTCTCCATCCCGAAGAAGCCGGAGGCCCGCGCCCGCTCCATCAAGATCACCCCGCAGGGCGTGATCGAAGGGAGCAAGAGCGAAGCCCCGTCCCAGAACTGAGCCACGCAACCGGCGCCCTCTCCCCGCCGGCCATCA
>JBDHWA010000355.1:0-2639 GCA_039809945.1 Dehalococcoidia bacterium
CGATGCCGTTGGCCGCGCAGTTCCGTCGCGCCACGTCGGCCGCTATCGGGTCGATGTCGATGGCGACGATGCGGGGAACGCCGAGCAGCGCCGCGCCGATGGCGAGCACCCCCGACCCGGTGCCGACGTCGAGCATCGTGATCCCCGGGCGGGCGAGGCCGTCGAGCGCTTTCAGGCAGAGCCGGGTGGTCTCGTGGTGGCCCGTGCCGAAGGCCTGGCCAGGGTCCAGCCGGATGACGAGCTGGTCCGGCTGCGCTTCGTGGTCGACCCACGTGGGCACGACGACCAGCCGGCCGCCGGTTTCGACCACGCCGAAGAACTCGCGCCAGGAGACGGACCAGTCCTGCTCGTAGATCGGCTTCGCGGTCAGCTGGACCGAGGGGTACGGATCCATCCCATCGCGCAGGTCGGCGATGAGCACCGCGCCGAGTTCCGACGCCGGCAGGTAGGCGCGTACGAGCACCGGCTCGCCGCCGCGCACGCGGAAGCCCATTTCCGGGCCGAGGATGTCGATCGGGTGTTCGACCGTGATGCCGCCGGGGGCAACGCCCAGCATCAGCGCGCTGACCTCTTCGACCAGCGCCGGGGGCGTTTGCGCGGTGATTTCGTACCAGAGCGCGCCCGAACCGGGGTTCGGCTGGTCAGTCACCGGGCATCAGGTGGGGACGCGCCAACGCGGCTCAGCCCGCCATCGCGTCGCGGATGCGTTCGAAGAAGCCCTTGCTGCGCCGCGGCAGGGTTGGCGTGCCCATTGTCTCGGCAAGCTTTTCGAGCAGCTCGCGCTGGTCATCGGTGAGGCTCTCCGGCACCACGACGGTGACGCGCACCACCATGTCGCCGCGGCCCGCGCCGCGCAGGTGGGGCACGCCCTTCCCGCGGATGACGAAGTCCTCGCCGCTCTGGGTGCCGGCGGGAACTTCGAACGTCATGTCGCCATCGAGCGTGGGGATGCTCAACTCCGCGCCAAGGGCGGCCTGGGCCACATTCACCGGCAGTTCGAGGACGATGTGGTCCTCGACGCGCTGGAACTTCTCGTGGTCGGCCACCGAAAGGACGACGTAGAGGTTGCCGGGTTCGCCGCCGCGGGCGCCCGCCTCGCCTTCGCCGGCGAGCCGGATTTGCGAGCCGTCATCGACGCCGGCAGGCACCCTCACCGCGATCTTGCGGGGGGCGCGAAGCCGTCCTGTGCCTCGGCAGTCTTCGCACGGGTTGGGGACGATGCGCCCCTCGCCGCTGCACCGCCCGCAGGGAGCGACGTTCACGAACTGGCCGAAGATGCTCTGCTGCGAGCGCCGGATTTCGCCCGCTCCGTTGCAGTCGGGGCAGGTGGCGAGTTCGGTTCCCGGTTCGGCGCCCTTGCCGGAGCAGCGGGTGCAGCGCTCCTGGCGCTGGAACTCGATCTCTTTCTCGACGCCGAAGATCGCCTCTTCGAAGGTGAGCCGCAGGTTGAAGCGGAGGTCCGCGCCGCGCGCAGGCCCGCGCCGCCGGCGGCCGCCGCGCTGCCCGCCGCCGAAGAATGCGTCGAAGATGTCGCCGAAGCCGCCTTCGAAGCCCTGGAAGCCGTCGAAGCCGCCGCCCTGGCCGTCGACCCCGGCGTGGCCGAAGCGGTCGTAGGCCTGGCGCTTCTGGTCGTCCGAGAGCACCTCGTAGGCCTGGTTGATCTCCTTGAACTTCGTGGCCGCATCCTCCGAAGGGTTGCGGTCCGGGTGGTACTCCATCGCAAGCTTGCGGTAGGCCTTCTTCAACTCCTGCGCGTCCGCTGAGCGGGAAACGCCGAGCACCTCGTAATAGTCGCGTTGTCCGGTGGCCATCGACTTAGCAGTGTACCAAACCGAGTGCTAACCGTGGCTCGAACCCATCCGGATGGGCAGTGCGGGCCTGCTGCGGGTAGAGTTGGACGCGTGGCACGGCTCCCCGAAGACCTCGCTAACGCCATCGAACGGTTCGCGCAGGGCGCGACGCTCGTTCGCCAGGCCGTCCACGGCGCCGACGCCGGGGCGCTTTCGCGGCCGGGCAAGGAAGGCTGGTCCGTCCGCGACGTGCTCGTCCACCTCGCCGACGCTGAGCTCGTGCGCGCCACCCGCATCCGCATCATCCTGGCGGAGGAGCAACCGGCCCTCTTCGATTTCAACGAGGAGCTGTGGAAGCGGCGCGGGCACTACCTCTGGCGCAGCCCCGAGGCCGCCATCGCCCTCTTCGACCAGCTTCGCTACACGACGATGGAGATCGTCCGCCAGCTCGACCTGAAAAGCTGGGAGCGGGCGGGCATCCACCCGGCCGATGGCCCGCTGACCATCGCCGAGCTGATCAGCCGCGGCGCCGCCCATTCCGAAGACCACGCAGCCCAGATTCGCGAGCTTCGCGGCTAGAACCGCTTCCTGCGCCCACGCCCGGCAGTGCGTCAATGGGCGGCAGGTGGGACACTCTTCAGCAGCCCCGCAACCGGATGTTCTTCTTGATCGCCGTTGAGTCAGCGCCTGGCACTTCGAGCCGTCCCGCGTGAGCCGCGTCTTCGCGCGTCCCGGCGAGCCGTGGAAGGTCAACCTCCTCTTCATCTGGATCGGCGTCTTCGTCGGCCTGATGGGCGCGAACTTCGTGTTCCCGTTCATCCCCTTCTACATCAAGGAACTCGGCGTCCA
>JBDHWA010000356.1:0-2634 GCA_039809945.1 Dehalococcoidia bacterium
CAGTTCGTGCTCGACGAATCGGAACGCGAGGCGTGGGAGACCCAGGTGGTCCCGAAAGCCATGGCCACCGGCTTCGGTTCGAAGCTGCATCCGCCGCGCTGGGTGCCGCTCAAGCAGGAGGCCGTGTCCTTCATCCTCGCCGATAACGATGCGGGCACGACCGAGGCACACCTCAGTTTCTGGGGCGAACCGTTCATGGCCCGCCAGGCCAGCTTCGACATCCCCCGCTTCATCTTTCACGTGAAGGCCCACTCTGACCTCATCCCGCAGTTCGTGGAGATGGAGCGCCGCTTCCGCGGCCCGAACTCTCGCTAATCCCGGGTGCCTGCGGTGGCGCGGCGGTACACTCAGCAAGTGCAGCGCGCCCTTCCCAGCCGGCTCGATTCGCTGACAGGGCTGCGGTTCTTCGCCGCGCTGCTGGTGGTGTTCCACCACTTCTCGAACTTCGCCTCGCTGCCGGTCATCTGGCGCTACACCGGATTCGGCGCCACCGGCGTGACCTTCTTCTTTGTCCTCTCCGGCTTTGTCCTCACCTGGTCGTTTGTCCCGAACGACACGCCGGGCCGGTTCTACTGGCGGCGGTTCGCGCGCATCTGGCCGCTGCACGCCGTCACCACGCTGCTGGCGCTGCCCGTGTTCTACTCCTGGCGGGACACACCCTACGACTGGACGGCCATCGGCCTGTCCTTCGTGCTCCTCCATGCCTGGGTGCCAACTGCGACGACCTACTTCGCCGGCAACCCGGCATCATGGTCGCTCTCCTGCGAGATGTTCTTCTACGCGCTCCACCCGCTCTTCGTGCGAACCACCCTCGCCTTTCGCGGCGCCGCCCTGGCGATCTGCGCGGCCGTGGTCGTTGCGGCCGTCTTCGTGGTGGTCCGCTGGTCGCCGGCCTGGTGGCCTGACCGGATCGTGGGCTGGCTGCTCTACATCTCGCCGCTCTTCCGCCTCGGCGAATTCCTCCTCGGCGTGCTGCTTGCCGCGGCGCTCCGCCGGGGATTCCGCGTCCCCTTCGGGGTGCTGCCGTGGTCCATCGCCGTGGCCGCCTGGTTCCACCTCGAATACGTCTTCGCGCCGGAGCATTTCCCGGCTGAAGCGCGCATCCTCGTTGCCCAGTTGACCTACGTCGTCCTTCCGCTGCTCTACGCTGCCGTCATCGCCGCCGCAGCCCAACTCGACTTCGACAACGCCCGTTCCTGGCTGCGAACGCGGCCGATGGTGCTCCTCGGCCAGTGGTCGTATGCCCTCTACCTGGTCCACGCGACGATCATCTACGCGTTCATCGACGCCATCGGCGTGCGAAGCTACGCGCCGATCCAGAACCTGGGCTGGCTGTGCGTCATCGTTGCGCTCTCGGTGGCGGCGTCGGCTGCGCTCTACACGGCGGTCGAACACCCCATCGAGCAGCGTCTCCGCCAGTTCCAGAAACGCTGGCTGGCGCAGCGCAGCGGGCCAGTGCCGTCGCCGTCGCTTCCCGGAGGCAACTGAGCCTGGTTCCTACTGGCGGGCCTGCCGCATCGCGTCCATCGCCTGCTTCATCTCCGGGGGAAGCTCCTTGCCCGCGTCGGTGAACGCCTTCACCTGGGCCGCGCCCGTGTGGTGGAAGACCTGCTGCATCCGCGTCTCGATCCAGTTGCGGTTGTCTTCGAGCACCGCGAGCTGACCCTGGAACACCGGCGCAACGTAGCGCATCCAGAGTTCGTAGCTGCGGTGCGTCTTCTCGGTGCTGGTCCATTCGTGGGCGAGGCCGAGGATGCCGCCGATACCGCCTGACCGCTCCTGGATGCGCTTCACCGCTGCGATGGCATCGTCCGGCGAACCGACGATGACGCCATCCCGCGCGATCGCGCCGTCGATGTCTGGCGCGCCGCCCGCGAATGGAGGCGGAGTCGCTGCGCCATCCTGGATGTACCGGTCACCGACGTACGCCTGGCGCTTGTAGCCCTCGCGCACATCCTCGATGGCCTCGGCCTTCGAATCCGCGAGATGGATCGGGATGACGACCTTCCAGTCCGCGCGGTTCACCTGCTTGCCTGATTCGGCGGCAGCTTCCTCGGCCCAGCCCCAGGTGCGCTCGAAGGCGTCGTTCGAAACCCCGGCGACGGAAAGCAGGCCGATGCCGTGCTTGCCAGCGGCCGTCGGCCCCGAGGGTGTGAAGCTCGCTGCCACGGCCACGTGCGGGTGCGGGTCGGTGAAGTTCGCCATCTGCAGCCGCCCGTCCCGGAGGGTGAACCAGTCGGTCTCCATCGTGAGCGGCTCGCGGCTGCGAAGCAGGTGCATGATCGCTTCGAGAGACTCGCCCATGCGCCGGCGCTGGTCGACCGGGTCGATGCCGAGCATGTAAGCGTCGGACGTGAGCACGCCCGGCCCGCAGCCGAGCATCACGCGCCCTTCGGTCATGTGGTCGAGTTGGAGGACGCGGTCGGCCACCATCAGGGGGTGGTGGTACGGCAGCGACGTCACGCCGGTGCCGAGCTTGATCCGCCGCGTCCGTTCCGCCGCCGCCGCGATGAAGATGAACGGGTCGGCGATCAGTTCGCGGGCGTAGCTGTGGTGCTCCCCGATCCAGACCTCGTCGTACCCGAGTTCGTCGAGCTTCTCGATGAGCTGCATGTCCCGCTTCAGGGCGAGCGT
>JBDHWA010000357.1:0-2621 GCA_039809945.1 Dehalococcoidia bacterium
GTGTCGTCGGGCAACCCCAGCGTGTCGCAGTAGAAGTTCCACGGCGCCAGCGTGGCCGAGAACAGCACCGTCGATCGGGCCGCCGCATAGCGGAGCTTGAGGAACGGCGCCGGCAGCACGTTGCGCACGCACACCGCCGAGCCGGAGCTTCTCGAACCTTCCATCCTTCCCGGTTCGCGGGTGACGTCAAAAATCGAGTGCGTGCCGAAGGATTCGATCAGCCGCGTGAACGCCAGCGCCTCGAAATGGAACTCCAGCAACGCACCGTCGACGCGCTCGGCGCCCTTCCCCGGATGCGCCAGGGCCTCGGACATCACTCCGACGACCTCCTGCAATGCCGAAGCAAAGGCCCGCGGCACTTCGTCGAAGACGGTGTATGCCCCGGCAGCCTCTCCGTTCAATCGCGTCCAACTTCGCCGCAGGCGACCGAGCGGCTTTTGCAGCGCGCTGGGCGCCGACGCCCGCACCGACCGCAACTGCGTCGACTCGAGACGGGCGGTGTACATGGCCCGCGCACGGTCCACCAGGTTGTGGGCCTCGTCGACGAGCACGCCGACTCGCCAGCCGTTCGCCAGCGTCAATGCGTGGAGCAGCGCGCTGCCGTCGAAGAAGTGGTTGTAGTCCGCGACGATCACGTCACCCCATCGCGCCATCTCCTGGCCCAGGTAGTACGGGCACACCGCATGCGCCAGCGCGACATCGCGCAACGACTCGCGGGTCATCACTTCGGCCGACGCAGCTGCCGCACGCGCAGCGGGCAGGCGGTCGTAGAAGCCCCGCGCGAGCGGACACGACTCGCCGTGGCAGGCCTTGTCCGGATGCTCGCAGGATTTCTCGCGGGCGAGCAGTTCGACGACGCGCAGCGGCATGCCGGGTGCGCTCCGACGCAGGGTTTCCAGCGCCGTCAACGCCAGCGACCGTCCGGAGCCCTTGGCCGTCAGGAAAAAGACCTTGTCGAGTTCCTGCCCGGGGCAGGCCTTGAGCATCGGGAACAGCGTGGCCATCGTCTTGCCGCTGCCCGTCGGTGCCTGCGCCAGCAGGCATCGGCCGAGACGAGCGGCGTTGAACGCCGCCTTCGCGAGGTCGCGTTGTCCGGCACGGAACTCCGCGTGCGGGAACTTCAGGCTGCCCAGCGCCGCGTCACGACCTTCACGGTGGGCGAGTTCGGCGTCAGCCCAGGCGATGAAGCGTTCGCACAGCGCCTCGAAGAAGGTCTGCAGCTCGGTGGCCGTGCAATGCTGCGACAGCGGCGGCGCTTCCTGCTGCCGGCCGACGTCGAAGTACACCAGCGAGACGGTCAGCCCGGCCAGCTGGAACTCGCGGCAGGCCAGCGCGCCGTAGATCTTGGCTTGCGCCCAGTGCAGCTGCCGATGGTTCGCGGGCATGAGGTCAAGCTCGCCCACGTAGGTCTTGACCTCCTCCAGCAGTTGCCGATCGGGGTCGTACCCATCGGCACGTCCGCGCACCACCAGGTGCCGGTACTGCCCTGACAGCCTGAGCTCGCTGCGATACGACGCCGAACGGCTGGCCACCACGGTCCGATGGCCGCTGATGCCCTGTTGCGAGCTCGGCGAGGGCGTGAAGCGCAGATCCAGGTCCCCTTGCTTGGCGGCGAACTCGCAGAGTGTGCGCACGGCGACGGTGTAGGTCTTCAAGCGTCCTTCCCAGTGTCCGGCGAGACGTCTCTCGCGCCGGCGACGCCAAGATCCTCGGGAGCCGCGTCCTTCAGTTCATGCTGCCGTGCATCGTCGTCGGTGCACGGCGTCGCCTGGGCCAAGGCCATCCACACCGCGAACGGCAGCTTGCATGGCACGTGCCGTGCGGGACGCACTACTTCGAGCACGCCAGAGTCGACCGGACCGTGCAGCAACCACACGCCCAGCTCTTCGGGAATCT
Source organism: Dehalococcoidia bacterium (assembly GCA_039809945.1). Lineage (GTDB taxonomy): Bacteria > Chloroflexota > Dehalococcoidia > Tepidiformales > Tepidiformaceae > Amarobacter. The sequence continues at coordinate 1,897 of JBDHWA010000357.1, forward strand.
CCTGCGACTCGGCCACACCGGCCGGCAGCACGTAGCAGGTCTCGCAGGACAGCCACCGATAGGACTCGCGCTTCGCGGCATGTCGCAGGTCGGACAACAGGTCGGCACGGCTGACCTTGACCTCGTGCACCATGGGCTGCAGGTAGTCCTCGACGGACGTCCGACGCAAAGAGAACACGTCCGGCCTGGCCATGCGCCAGGCACCGCCGCCCTGGGATGGCCGCGGCAGTACGGATCCGTCTTCCGGCCACATCAGCGCGTCCGCCGACGCGTCAGCGCCGGACGAAGGCGGGTCGGCAGCCTGGATCCGGGCGCGAAGGGACAGCTCACGCCACACGATCCGGCCCGCGCTCATCAGCTGAGTTGCAACCCTGGCCGCCAGTCGATCGTGCAGGCTCGAGGATCGCAGGTTGCGTTGCCGGTCTTCGGCCAGCAGGCGAATGCCGAGATCGGTCAAGCGGATCGTCTCGTGCCCGTCGGCCCCTCGCTGCAGGAACGCCCAGCCTGCCGCGACCAGGTCGAGTTCGACCGCATCGCGGCACGGCCATCCGGCCGATCGCCAGATCGACCTCAGCCGCGCGAGATGGACGCGGCGCGGGGGGATTTCAGTAGGCATGAGGATGGTCCTTGCGCTGACGCACCGAGCGACCGATCAATGGAAGTCCCTCGACGACGTTTCGAGCTTTCCAAGAAGAGGCGTCAGATCCAGCAGCCGCCCGGCGATC
>JBDHWA010000358.1:0-2612 GCA_039809945.1 Dehalococcoidia bacterium
ATCGTGCCGCCGCCAAAACGCACGGCGGAATCCTTCCTCGACGAAGGGAACGTCTACTTCAACGTTGGCCAGTACGGCCTCGCAGTCGAACGGTACACGCAGGCCATCGAGATGGACGGCGACCTGACGGCCGCCTTCTACAACCGGGCCAACGCGCACACCCGTTCGGGCGATTTCGAACGCGCGCTGGCCGACTACAACCGGGCTCTCGAACTCCAGCCCCGGGACGCCGACGCGCTGAACAACCGGGGCATGCTCCACCTCTACCGCTCGAACTACCCGGCCGCCCTCGCCGACTTTAACGGCGCGCTCGAAGCCGACCCGACGGATACGACCGTGATGGTCAACCGCGGGCTTGCCCACCTCCACGGCGGCGATGCCGCATCCGCTCTCGTCGATTTCCGGGAAGCCGCGGCAAAGGACGAATCGGACGCTGCCGCCCAGTACGGGGCGGCCCAGGCCGCCGCCTCGCTCGGCAACCGCGATGAAGCGCTGCGGCACATCACTCGCGCGCTCGAACTCGACCCGGCCTATGCCCGCGAAGCCGCCGGCGACCCGCGCCTCGAACTGCTCCAGGGCGACGAGGAGTTCCTCAAACTGCTCCGCGAGAGCGGACCTCGCACCAGCTGACTGCCAGCCCACGGTCCAGTCCCGCAAAGAAAACGGTTTCACACGCTTCAGTAGCGGGCGTGGTTCAATGAAGGGCGTGTTCGAGCCGCCCCATGTGCAGTACGCCCGCACTAGCGACGGCGTGAACATCGCCTACACGGTGATGGGCGTTCGCGGCGAACGCACACCGCTGGTCTGCCTGCGGCCGCCCCACCTGAGCCACATGGCCATCGAGTGGAACCTGCCATTCGAGACGCACTGGCACGAATTCGAAACCCTCTCGGCGGACCGGCTCGTCGTGCGGTTTGATTCACGCGGCGGCGGACTCTCGGACCGCGGGGTCACCGACCTTTCGCTGCCGGCGCGGGAGCGGGACATCGAGGCCGTGGTCGACCGAGTTGGGCTCGACCGGTTCGCGCTGCAGGGGCAGCTCCATGCCGCCACCTGGGCCGTACAGTACGCGGCCAACCACCCGGAACGGGTATCCCACCTCATCCTCACCCAGGCCCACACAAACGCCCGCACCTACTGGGCAGACCCGGCCCGGGCGGCGCTCGAACCACTGGCCGAGGCCGACTGGGAAACCTACACCGAAGCCGCGATGTCGAACGCCTTCGCCTGGGCGCCGGTCAGCCTGCCGCGGGCGCTCGCCGCCCAGATGCGCGCCTCCGTCGACCAGCGAGACTTCGTCGCCTTCCTGAAGGAAGAGCGGACGGTGGACGTCACACCGCTGCTGCCGCGCATCCAATGCCCGGTGATGGTGGTGCACTTCGCACTCGCGGCGGTAACGACGCAGGAGATCGCGCGCCAGATCCTGTCGGCGGTTCCCAACGGGCGGCTTTCGCTGCCGCGGCACTTCCGCGAAGGGCTGGCGCTGACCGCCGCGTTCCTCGATGAACCACCTGCCGAGGTTCCCCCTTCCGGCAGCGCGGAGACGAGCGGGTTGCGCGTGTTCCTCGTGGCGAACGGCGCAGCGCCTCCGGGCCACCTCGAGCAGGCCATCCTCGACGCCGGCGGCGCGCCGGTCTCCTCGCTCGCCGGGGTGACGACCGCCGTCTTCGAAACTTCTCAGGGCGCGCTCGAATGCGGGCGTCGCATCAGCGGCGCGTTCGGCGTCGGCGTCGGCATCCACGCGGGCGAACCGGGCGAACCGACCACGGGTGAGGCCGACCCTGCACTCGTCGTCGCGGTGCGGGCTGCGGGCGTGGCCGGCGCTGGCCGGGTTGCGGTTTCGAACGTGGTCCGTGAGCTTGCCGTGGGCAAGGGGTTCGCCTTTGAACCGTGCGCGGGCGATACGGAAGAGGGCGGCGGCCGGTTGTTCGCGCTGCGCTAACGGTCACAGAATAGCGAATGCCCGATGAAGTCCCGCCGCCGTTCCGAATCTCCAGCTGGGTGCAGGAGCCGCCGCCGAGCGGCCAGCGCGCCGCCTGGCACCGCCTCGCCGCGGGCATCCGCGCGGTGAACGAAGCGCTGATGGACATGGACGCCTCGGAGGAGGACCTCGAAGCCGCTGCCACGGCCCTCCACCAGTTCGCCGAGAACCTGGAGAAGACGCGCACCGGCCGCCAACTCTGGGGCTTCGGCGAATCGGCCCCGGCCGGCACCACCCGTGCGATGCTCGACCGTTCGCCGATCGTCGGCCTCGGCAACCCGGTGGCGCCGCCGCTCGTCTTTTCGGTCGAAGGCGACCAGGTGGTCGGGCGCGGCAGCTTCGGCCTCCAGTACGAAGGACCGCCGAACAGCGTCCATGGTGGCTTCGTCGCGGCCGCGCTCGACGAATTGCTCGGGATGGCGCAGTCGCTCAGCGGCAAGGCCGGGATGACCGGCACGCTGACCATTCGCTACCGGAAGCCCACCCCGCTCCACACCGACCTCACGCTCACGGCCCGGGTCGACCGGGTCGAAGGGCGGAAGATCTTTACAAGGGGCGAAGTTCGCGCCGGCGAAATGCTCTGCGCGGAGGCTGAGGGCATCTTCATCTCGGTCGACTTCGAAGCGATGTT
>JBDHWA010000359.1:0-2599 GCA_039809945.1 Dehalococcoidia bacterium
CGAACCTTGCCCGCGTCCTCGGCGCAGTCTGGATGATCGGCGCGGAGGGTATCAGCACTTTCGAACCAGCCACACGCACCGCCTGACGCCTTACCCCTCGAGGCCGTGCCGCCGGATGACGTCGCTGTACCAGCGCGCGCTGTCCTTCGGGATGCGCTTCAGGCTTTCGAAGTCCGTGTAGACCATGCCGAAGCGCTTCGTATAGCCGAACGCCCACTCGTAGTTGTCGTAGAGCGACCACTGGAAGTAGCCGCGCACATCGCAGCCATCCTGGATGGCGCCGTGCAGCCCGCGCAGGAACCCGCCGAGCAATTCGACCCGCTGGGCGTCGTGGACCTGGCCGTCCGGGCCGGGTTCGGTGTTGTCGCAGACGCCATTCTCGGTGATGTAGATCGCCGGGTTGGCGTACTCCTTCGAAACCCAGCGCACGAAGTCGCCGAGGGCGTGCGGTGCGGCTTCGTAGCCCATCGGCAACAGCGGCAGGCGCGGCGCAGCGAACGAGAACCCGACGCCACGGCCGGGTCCTGCCTGGATGAGCGCCCGGGAGTAGAGGTTCAGCCCGAGGAAGTCCGTCGGCGTCGCGATGACCTCCATGTCGCCCGGTTCGATGGGGAAGCCAGCCTTCCGGGAATCGTGGTAGTCGACCACGCTCTGCGGGTACCCCTTGCCGAAGATCGGGCCATGGAAGAGGCGGGTATCGAAGTCGCGGGCCAGTTCGACCGCCTTCGCCGTCTCCGGGGTGTCGTCGGCGGGTTCGTAGCTGGTGTTGGCGTTGGTCATGCCGATTTCGCCGCCCTTGCCGCTGGCGCGGAAGGCCTGGACGGCCCGCCCGTGGGCGAGGTGGGCATGGTGAACCGCGCGGGCGTACAGCCCGAGGTCACGGAAGCCCGGCGCCATGCCGCCGCGGCGGTGGCCGATGTCGGTGAAGATGTACGGCTCGTTCAGGGTCACCCACTTCTTCACGCGGTCGCCGTACCGTTCGAAGAGGAGGTTCGCGTAGTCGGCGAACCAGCCGGCGACGTCGCGGTTCGTCCAGCCGCCAAGGTCCTGGAGCGACTGGGGCAGGTCCCAGTGGTAGAGCGTGACGAGCGGCTCGATGTTCTTCGCGAGGAGGGCGTCGATGAGGCGGTCGTAGAAGGCGAGGCCCTTCTCGTTAATGGCGCCCTTCCCAAACGGCATGACGCGCGACCACGACACCGAGAAGCGGTAGGCCTGGAGGCCAATGCTCGCCATGAGGTCGACGTCTTCGGCGTAGCGGTGGTAGTGGTCGCACGCCACGTCCCCGGTGGATCCGTCCTGGATGGTCCCCGGCTGATGGGCGAAGGTGTCCCAGATGGAGAGGCCGCGGTCGTCTTCGCGGTACGCCCCTTCGATCTGATAGGCGGCGGTTGCAGCGCCCCAGAGAAAGCCAGCGGGAAAGGTGAGTGGTGCCATCCGCGGATTATCCACGCTCGCCCGGCGAACGGCATCAGGTGTGCCACGCCGCACCTCTGGGTAGGATGGCCGCATGAGCGACTCCATCGACATCGGCGCGTTCCGGGTATGGGCGCTGCCAGACGGCGCGGCTGACTTACCCACCTGGGCGATGAACCCCGACCTCGATGGCGGCGACCCGGTAACCTGGGCTGCCTACGCTGAACGCGCGCCCGGCGGCTTCCACGGACCGGACCACCTCTGGCGCATCCACAACACCTGCTTCCTGGTCGAATCCGCCGATGACCGCGTGCTCGTGGACCTCGGGGTCGGTGTGGGCCCCTACCCGTGGTACCAGGGGCTGCGCGGGAGTCTGCTCGCGCGCATGGCCGAAGCCGGCTTCGACCCGGACACGGTGACACAGGTCTTCCTCACGCATGCGCACCCGGACCACGTTGGCTGGGCTGTGGACGAAGAGCGTGGCGCGCCGCGCTTCCCGAACGCCCGCTACCGCCTGCACCGCACCGACTGGCACTTCTTCGCCGGGCGCGAAACGGTGCCGAAGCACTTCACCCGCTTCGTCGAACCCCTCGCGCGGGCCGGCGTCCTCGACCTGCTCGACGGCGAAGCGGAGATCCTGCCGGGGATGACCGCGCTGGAGACGCCGGGGCACACGGCCGGACACATGAGCCTGCTGCTTCGCTCGCGCGGCGAGGGACTGGTGATTGCCGGCGATGTGCTGAACAGCCCGATGTACGTGACCGAACCGGAGCGCCCCTTCGGTTCCGACGCCGACCAGGCACAGGCCATCGCCACTCGTGTGCGTCTCGTCGAGCGCATCGCTGCCGAAGGCTGGCGGGTGGCCGCGCCGCACTTCCCGGCGCCGGGCTGGGGCGCTGTTGTTCTCGAAGAGGGCCGCCGGTGGTGGCGCGGCGGGTAGCCTTCTACTCCTTCAGCGTTGGGATGGGCCCGCGCGGCCGGCCAACCTTCGCCGCAGCCGCCGCCACGGTGTCGAACCACGATTCGGCATTGCGCACGTTCAGGGAGCGCAGAAGCCGCTTGGTCCCGGCGATGCCTTCGGGCGAGACCTCGGCCAGTTCGGCGGCGAGCGCCCGGGCCGCGGCGAGCACTTCACTATCGGGGACGACCGCGTGGGCGATGCCGAGCTGGAGCAGTTCGGGGCCGG
>JBDHWA010000360.1:0-2590 GCA_039809945.1 Dehalococcoidia bacterium
TCGCTTTCCATGACACGTTCCAAAGCGCAGGGCCGGGCTTCGAAGACTGCACGTGGCTACCCCTCGGCGAACTGTTGCAGACAGCAGACTTCGTTTCGCTGCATACCAACCTCACACCGGAAACGCACCACCTCATCGGTAACGACGAGCTTGCATTGATGCGCCCGGGGGCCTGGCTCCTCAACACGGCGCGCGGGCCGGTTATCGACCAGGCGGCGCTGGTCGAGGCGCTTGAGAACGGACAGATTGCCGGGGCCGTGCTCGACGTCCTCGAGACGGAACCGCCACCTCCCGGCGACCCCATCCTTTCGCTGCCGAACGCCATCCTCCTGCCGCATGTCGGGTCGGCGACAGTGGAAACGCGGGCGGCTATGCTCGACCTCGCGGTGAGGAACCTGACCGCGGTCCTGTCCGGTCAGCCCCCACCGGAATGCGTGAACCCGGGCGTGCTCAGCCACGCTCTCCAACGACGATAGCTCCCCGGAGGAAGTCATGCGCAGCAACACCGTCAAAGCAAAATGGGCAAACGGCGAAGTCACCTTCGGCGCGTGGCTCTCCATCCCATCATCATTTTCCGCTGAGATCTTGGCGCACCAGGGCTTCGACTGGGTGTGCATCGATATGCAGCACGGCGTCATCGACTACCAGGTGGCCGTCACTATGCTCCAGGCCATCAGTTCGACGCCGACCATCCCGTTCGCACGCGTGCCTTGGAACGAGCCCGGGATTATCGGCAAGGCGCTCGATGCCGGGGCGATGGGCGTCATCATCCCGATGGTCAACAGCGTGGAGGAAGCCGAGCGCGCCGTCGCGGCCTGCCGTTACTACCCGCAGGGGGCGCGCAGCTTCGGGCCGACCCGGGCGACCTACTACGCGGGCCCCGACTACTTCGCCGGCGCGAACACCGAGATTGCCTGCATCCCGATGATCGAGACCCGCCAGGCCGTGGAGCGCCTCGACGACATCCTCAAGGTCCCCGGCATTGACGCGGTCTACGTCGGACCGGCCGACCTCAGCATCACCCTCGGCCTTCCGCCCGGCATGGCCAACGGCGGGGCGTTCGAAGATGCGCGCGTGCTCATCTCACGGAAGTGCGCCGAACACGGCGTGGTCGCCGGCATCCACGCGAACTCCAGCCTCGCTGAGAAACATGCTTCGGCTGGCTACCGGATGATCACCATCAGCGGCGACGCGGTGGCGCTCCCGCTCCAGGCGCAGTCCGACCTGAAGACGGCGCGCGGCTCAGCATCGGGCGCGAAGGCGGTCTACGGCTAACCAGCGATCGGCGCCGGCGCTTCGAGGCCGCACTCGCCCGCGAGCGTCCGCAGTTGCTCGACGGTTTCCGTCTCCAGCGGGATGCCGTGTTGCAGGCGTTCATTGCGAGCTCGCGCTTCGAGGTCGCCCGGCACCAGGACCTCCGCAACCCCGGGACGGGGCCGAAGCCCGCGAAGGTGGTCAACCATTCGCCGCATGTCCGCTTTGAAGCCGGACACGTCCCGGAAGGCATCGATGCGCCAGGCAGCGAACCACTGTCCCTGCATCTTCATCCCTTCGAAAATCGCACTCCCCATGCCCGGCAGCACCCCGGTGAGGATATCGACCATGAGTCCGAGTCCGTACCCCTTGTGTGAGCTCGTCTCGGGGTAGGACCCAAGCGGCTGCAGCGCCCCGCCGCTGCGCAAGATCGAGGGGTCATCACTGTCGTTACCGCCGGCATCTACTGCCCACCCCGGCGGGATGCCCTTCCCCTGGCGCAGCGCGATTTCGAGCTTGCCGCCGGCGACCGCTGTCGTGGCGATGTCGAGCAGGAACGGGTGGCTGCCCTCCACCGGCGCGCCGAAGGCGATCGGGTTCGTCCCGAAGGCCCGATCGAGGCTGCCGCTTGCGACGGCCAACGGCGGGACGTTGCACATGGCCATCCCGATCATGTCCCGCTCGGCGGCCATTCGTGCGTAGTAGCCCGCGGCCCCGAAGTGCCGTCCGTTCGTCAGCGCAACCATCCCGATGCCGGTGGCTTCAGCCTTCGCGATGGCGGCGTCCATCGCCTTTGCCGCATTCAGCACACCGAACCCGCCGTCGCCGTCCCACGTGGCGGCCACCGGGCTGTCACGAAGGACGCGAACCGTCGCCGTCGGGTTAATCACACCGCGGCGGAAGCCCGGCACGTACCCCGAGTGCCACGCGAGGTGTGCGATCCCGTGGGACTCGATGCCCGAAAGGTCAGCATCGAGCAGCACTTCGGCGCCGCGGGCGGCGTCATCGCCGGTCATCCCGAGCGCCTCCAGCACCGAGGCGGTGAACGTCAACAGGTCCGGGTGGCGAAAGCGAGGTCGCGTGTCTTCCATCGCGGCACATCATGAACGAACGGCCGCGCCTCTGCGAGGCCCTTGTTGCGCCAGCCGGTTCGCCTCTTTGGGCCACGAACCAGCTACGCTGATCCTGTGTGTGGAAGGTTCACCCTCACAAAGTCCGAGCGCGCCGAACTCGAAGACGAGATGGGCCTTGCCCGCGGTTCGCTCAGCCCCGGCTACCAGGCGCGCTTCAACATCGCCCCGACCGATGAGCACTTCATCGTCCGCCAGCGCCTCGA
>JBDHWA010000361.1:0-2590 GCA_039809945.1 Dehalococcoidia bacterium
ATGTAGCCGAGCTGGCTGACTGTGGAATAGGCCATGACGCGCTTGAAGTCGGTCTGGACCATGGCGATGGTTGCCGCCAGCAGCGCGGTGGTGGCGCCGATCCAGGCGACCACATCGCGCGCGTCCGGGCTGGCTTCGAATACCGGGAAGAAGCGCGCAACGAGGTACACGCCGGCCGCCACCATCGTTGCCGCGTGGATAAGCGCGGACACCGGCGTCGGGCCCTCCATCGCGTCAGGCAACCACACGTGCAGCGGGAACTGCGCCGATTTACCGGCTGCGCCGGCGAAGAGCCCGAGCGCGAAGAGTGTCACCAGCGTGCCGTCGGTAGCCGGGTTCTTGGCCCACTCCTGGATGACGCCGACGTCGAACTGGCCGGTCTCACGGAAGATGAGGAGCAGCGCAGCCAGCAGTCCAAGGTCGCCAATGCGAGTGACGATGAACGCCTTCTTCGCAGCCGCGGCGGCGCTGGGCTTGTGGAACCAGAACCCGATGAGCAGGTATGAGCAGAGGCCGACCAACTCCCAGAAGACGAAAATCTGAAAGAGGTTGTCCGCCAGCACGAGACCGAGCATCGAGAACGTGAACAGGCACATATGGGCGAAATAGCGCCCCTCGCCGTGGTCGCCGTCCATGTACCCGGTCGAGTACAGCTGAACCAGCAGCGAAACGCTCGTGACGACCACGAGCATGACTGCCGTCAGGCCATCGACGCGCACGCCAAGGTCCACCACCAGCGGGCCGGCTGCGAACCATTCATGCGTGTACTTCACGATGCCGCCGTCGGCATCCATGACGTTGAAGAGCGTGACGTAGCTCAGGAGGCAGGCGGCGCCAACGCCTGCGATAGCGAGGTAGCCGGCGATGGTCGGGTACTTGCGGCCCCCGGCCACAATGATCGCCCAGGCGATGAGCGGGGCGCAGAGAATGGCCCAGAGCACTTGCTCCGAGATATCCGGGATGCCGGCGGCGGTTTCAGCAAGGAACGGCATCGGCTAAATCTTCCTCAGGATTTCGCGGGCGACATGCGCCTTGCCTGTCGGGACGTAAAGCGTCCGCTCGTCACGAAGCGACGCCTTCTCTCCGTAGCCGATGGGCGGCACGACGCGCACCGAGAGGCCTTCGGCCGCGAAGAGCTCGCGCCAGGTCTCGGCCACATAGGCGTTTCGCACGGTCATGAACTCAACCCACATCTGGCTGCTACGACCTCAGGAGATTGAACTGGTCGACGTCGACCGTCTCACGATTCCGGTAGACCGAAACCGCCAGGGCGAGGGCGACCGCTGCTTCAGCTGCAGCCACCGTGATGATGAATACCACGAACGTGTGCCCCGCAATCGGGCGCTCGCTCGTGGCGAAACGCGAGAAGGTGATAAGCGTCAGGTTGACGGCGTTCAGCATCAGTTCGACGCCCATCAGCACGCCGATGGCGTTGCGCTTGCTCAGCGCGATAGCGAGCCCGAGGCAGAACATGAGGGCGCCGACTGTGAGGAAGTGTTCGATCCCGATGCTCATGCGAGGGCGTCCTCCGCTTCTTCCTGCGGCGTTCGTGCCAGCATGATTGCGCCGACAAGCGCAGCGGTGAGCAGAACGCTGGCGATTTCGAAGGGCAGCACCCAGGTCGTCAGGAGTGCTTCACCGAGTTGGTCGGCGCCCAACACGGGCGCTTCATCGTTCGTCGTCCAGGCAACGTCGTGCACGACGAACAGGAACACAGCGGCGAGACAAACGGCGAGGAGAATGCCGGGGAGCGCGAACTTCGTCTCCCCGTTGTTCCGTCCTGACCGTGGGGTGAGCAGTACAGCGAAGAGGATGAGCACCGCGATCGCGCCGACATAGATGATGACCTGCGCCATCGCGATAAAGTCGGCCGAGAGCAGAACGAACAGCCCCGCAACCCCGACGAAAGTGAGGATGAGGAAGAGCACCGCGTGCAGCAGGTCGCGGGACACCAGTACGCCGGCCGCCGAAACCAGGGTTACTGCAGCGAGCACATAGAACGCGAAGACAACTCCACCGCCGTCCATTACCGGTTCGCCTCGCTTCCCACCGGGATGTAACCGCCAGCGTTCTTCACGAGCCGCGGGCGAACCGGCGTCGATTCAGGCCGGTAGCCAAGGAACCGTGCCCACGCGTACACCGCAGCAATCGAAACGGCGATGTTCACAGCAGCGAACACGTAGATGAGGCCCTTCGAGTAATCCTGGCTGCTCCAGATCATGCGTTCGGTCGCCACCAGAAAGAGGTTGAAGATGGCCAGCGGCAACAGGAACTTCCAGGCGAACGCCATCAGCTGGTCTGAGCGCAGGCGCGGCAGCGTCCCGCGCGTCCAGATGAAGAGGAAGTAGAACAGGTGCGTCTTGCCGATGAAGATCATCCAGGGCGGAACCCATTTCTCGAGGCCGAAGAAGGTCCAGCCGCCAAGGAACACGGTCGCGGCAAAGGCCGATGCGCCGAGGGCGTAGCCGATGTCCATGCCGTAGAAGAGGCCCCACTTCATGCCCGAGTACTCGGTCAGGTAACCGGCCACGATTTCCGATTCGGCTTCAGCGATGTCTGTAGGCGTCCGGTTGAGTTCGGCGCTCACGCA
>JBDHWA010000362.1:0-2587 GCA_039809945.1 Dehalococcoidia bacterium
ACCCGCGGGAGGACCGGCTTGCGGCGCTGCATGAGCGGCTGGTGCGCTGCTACCAGGCGGCTGAATTCGGCGCCGTCGACGGCCTGCTTGAAGAGGTGGCCCTGGCCCTGTTTGCAGCCGATGCCGTAGAGGAAGTCCCACTGCCAGCTGTTCTCGATGCCCTCGGCCACGACGTTCATCTTCAGCGCGTTGCCCATCTCCACGATCGCCCGGAGCACCGGCCCCGAGGTCGCATCGACGCCGAGGCGGGCGATGAACGACTGGTCCACTTTGAGCGTGTCCACCGGCAGCCGCTGCAGGTAGCTCAGCGATGAGTAGCCGGTCCCGAAGTCATCGATCGCGAGGCCGACGCCGAGTTCGCGCAATTCGCCCAGCATTTCGAGCGTCACCGGGATGTCCTGGATGAGGAAGCTCTCGGTGAGTTCGAGCTTGAGCTGCTTCGGCGGGAGCCCCGTTTGTTCGAGCACGCGGGCAATGCGCCGGGGAAGGTCGCGCTGGCGGAACTCTGCCGCCGAGATGTTCACGCTGACCGTCAGCGGGTAGAGCGGGCGGAGGCGCTGGAACTCGACGGTCCTGCGGCAGGCTTCCTCGAGCACCCACTGGCCAATGCGGATGATCTCGCCGGTGTCTTCGGCGATGGAGATGAAGGTGGCCGGCGAAAGGATGCCGCGGTGCGGATGGTCCCAGCGCAGCAGCGCCTCCATGCCGGCGATGTCGCCCGAACGGAGGTCCACGATCGGCTGGTAGTGGAGGAGCAGTTCATGACGGTCGACGGAGCGGCGAAGCGCGTTGTCGAGGTCGAACTGCTCGGCCGGGCTGGCATCGAACTCGGGCGTGAAGAGGATGTACCGCGCACGGCCCTCGCCCTTGGCCCGGTAGAGCGCGATATCGGCCTTGCGCAGGAGTTCGGTGCTCGTCCGGTCGTTGGCGGTGCTCACGGCGATGCCGATGCTTGAACTGACGAACATCTCGTGGCCGGAGAGCGAGAACGGCCGGTGGAGCGAATGCATGATGCGCTCGGCGATGCGGAGCGCGGTGGCCTGGGCGTTTGTCGATTGCACGAGGACGGTGAACTCGTCGCCGCCGAGCCGGGCGACCATCTGGCCTTCGGCCGCGCCGACCAGCCGCTGGCTAAACACCGAGAGCAACTGGTCGCCAACGCCGTGGCCGAGCGTGTCGTTGAGGTACTTGAAGCGGTCGACGTCGAGGAAGAGGACGGCGACCCGGTTGTTTCGCTGCGGCACGCCGAGCGCCCGCGAAAACCCGGAAAGGAAGAGCGCCCGGTTTGGCAGGCCGGTCAGCGGGTCGTGGAAGGCGCGATGGACGAGGCTGTCGGTGGATTCCTGGATTGCCCCCGACATCTGGTTGTAGGCGCGGGCGACGCGGTCGATTTCGGTCACGGTGGCTGCTGTTGCATCGCCCTCGAACTTGCCGTCGGCGGCACCGTGGAGGACGGAGGCCAGCTGAGCGAGCGGCCGGCTCACCTTCTGGTGGAAGACGAACAGCGCGCCCCCGGCGGCGATGGCCGCGACCATGAGTTCGACCGCGAGGGACGTCAGGCCGGGTTCGAGGAGTTGGGAGAGGGCGATCGGGGTGAGGGCCACCGGCGCGACCGCACAGGCCACCAGGACGAGGAGAGGGAGGTGGGGCCTGAGGTTGTGGTGAGACGACATCCGCCTGTCTGCTCCGAAGCGGTTGGGTGACGTGAAGGTGTCATCCGGGTTTCCCGGGCTATCTTCAAAGTCGTCTGGCCGCTCCCGGAAAACAGGGTTGCCGGGTTTCATTTCAGGCCGCCACACGCAGTTGCCACGGTTCGCGGAAGAGTTCGAGCAGTTCGCCCGCGACTACGGGGTCGAACGCTGTGCCGCTGCCGCCGCGAATCACTTCGAGGCCCCGCTCGAGCCCGCCAGCCGCGGCAACGTCGAATGCGCACGCAGCCGCGAGGATGCGGCCTCGCAGGAGCAGCCCTTCGCCACCGAGGCCGCGGGGGCCGCCGGAGCCGTCCCAGCGTTCGCCAGCCTGTCCGAGGATGATGGCGGCGGAGGTGTGGCCGGCCTGTTTTACCGCTGCTGTCGCCATGATCAGCGCGTCCTCGGTGAAGGAGGCGCAACCGGCGCCGGGCGCCGCGAAGGCCATCGGCGCGACGTGGGCGAAGGCGGCCAGGGCGAGTTCGTCCGCTTCGTCGCTGCGGATGGCGAGCTGCTCGGCGAGGCGCTGGCAGAGTTCGGCGGTGCGCCCCGCGTGGGTGGCCGCCCGTTCGCTCACGAGGTCGGCCGTCCAGCGCTGGAGTGGAGCGGGGTCGCCCGGCGTCCATGCGCGCGCGGCGGCCACCAGTCCACCGTCGGCGAGCGGCAGTCCTGCTTCACGCCGGCGGGAGACCACAGCCGCGGCGACGCTGGCGAGCAGCGCGCTTCCCCCGGCGGCGGCGCTCCCGGCGAGGACCGGGCGAGGCACGGCGGTCTCTCCCGGGCGGGCTGCGCCGAAGCACGCCAGGCTAATCGCGACGATCGCGCCCGGCCACCACAACTTCATCACGCCATGGTTGTCGGCACACTGTCGCGAATGCCTTACCACTTGCACTTGTAAT
>JBDHWA010000363.1:0-2562 GCA_039809945.1 Dehalococcoidia bacterium
GTGTCAGGCTGCCACTGCCCTTCGTTGCCCGAGGCCTTGAGGTCGAGCCCGGCGCAAAACCCCCGGCCAGCGCCGGTAATCACGATGACGCGGGTCGCGAAGTCGCGCTGACGGTCATCGAAGAAGGCGCGAAGCCCGCGGAGCATCGCGAAGTCGATGGCGTTGAGCCGTTCGGGCCGGTTCAGCGTGAGCACGCCGATGGGCCCGCGTGATTCGAAGTGGATGGGACTGTCCATGCCGCGAATCTTACGCTCATGCCCTTGTTCGAAAGCGGGGGTGCGATACTCGGCCGCGATGACCAACCACGGCGAGCCGGCGCCGAACCCAGACCGTGCCGCGCTCGAACGCGCTTACCGCGATGCGCTCTACTCGGTGGAGTTGCCCGGTGGGACGGTCACGTTCCGCATCGGCGAGCGCCTGCCGGATGTCGCGCCGTTCGCGCTGATCACCGCCTGGAACCCCGGCCACGCACGCCCGGGCGACGTCGAAAACGCGGCTGCGAACGCCCGCCTTCGTCACCGGCTGACGGCCTTGAGTCTTCGATTCGTGGCAGCAGACGGCCGCAGCCCCGATGGCGCCCACATGGAACCGTCGTTCGCCGTCTTCGGGATCAGCCGCGAGGCCGCGCTCGAGCTGGCGCGGGAATTCGGCCAGGCGGCCATCGTCTGGCTGGAAGGCGGCATCGCTGAACTTGCATGGACGTCTTCCCCGCACCCGGAACAGTCCGCGTAGAATCCCGCCAATCTCCCGTTCGAGGCGCCATATGCCCACTCCCGCCCGGGTTGTCGTCGTACCCACCGAAAGCGGCTCGCCGCTCACCGTCCAGGATGTTTCGCTCCCCGACCCGGGGCCGCACGAGGTGGTGGTGAAGCAGTACGCATCCGGCGTCTGCCACTCGCAGCTCCACCAGATTCATCGCCCGCGCACGGGGCCGGTCATCCTCGGCCACGAATCGACCGGCGTGGTCGTAGCCCGCGGTCGCGAGGTGACGCACGTCAAGGAAGGCGACGACGTGATGGTCACCTGGGTCCCGCGCGATGGTGAACACGCGACGCGCCTCCCGGCCGGTATCGACCTCGCACTCCCGAACGGCGAAGTCGCGAAGACCACGAGTTCCTTCACCTGGGCCGACGTCACCATCGCCGACGAGCAGTATGTGGTTCGCACCCCCGGCAACCATCCGAAGGACATCACCGCGATCATCGGCTGCGCGGTGATGACGGGCGCGGGCGCGGTCTACTACACCGCAGGGGTCCAGAAGGGTCAGAGTGTCGCCATCTTCGGCGTCGGCGGCGTCGGCCTGTCCGCAATCACTGCGGCGCGCGTGGTCGAAGCCGACCCGATCATCGCCGTCGACCTCGATGACGCGAAACTTGAGTTCGCGCGCAAGTTCGGCGCCACACATACCATCAACGCCTCCGAAGTCGACCCCGTGGCCGCCATCCGCGATCTCACTCGAACAAGGGACGCGCGCGGCTGGGAGACCTTCGGCGCCGATTTCGCCTTCGACTGCATCGGAGTGCGAAAAACCATGGAACAGATCCTGCCTTCAGTCCGCAACGGCCTCCTGGGCGCGAAAGCGGGCGGCACAGCCGTCCTCGTCGGCGTCCCAACCACAACTGTCGAACTGGATCCGCGCGACCTCCTGATCAACGAGAAGAAGTACATCGGCAGCATCGGCGGCAGTTGCCGGCCGGACCGGGACTTCGCGATGCTCCTCCGCTGGTACGCCGAAGGTGACCTCGACCTTGCCGCCATGGTCACCCGGCGATTCAAGATCGACGAAATCAACGAAGCGGTGCACGCCCTCGAGACCGGACAGATCGCGGGCCGTGCCATCCTCGAATTCTGACCTGCCTGTTTCGGGAGGCCGCCCAGTTTCGAGGGTCTGACCGGATTGTTTGCGTCGGGCGCACTATGTACGCTTCATAGCTAACCCTGACGAAAACGTACGGGTTCACAAGGGGTATCGATGCAGCCTCCGGCGCAGATCACACCACTGAGCGAATCCCTCGACAACCGTCAGAAATGGCTGCTCCTGGGCAGCCTGATGCTCGCCCTTTTCGTCGGCGCGCTCGACCAGACGGTTGTCTCTACCGCTACCCCGAAGATCCTCTCCGACCTCGGCGGGTTCACCCTCCTGTCGTGGCTCTTCACCAGCTACATGCTCAGCTCCACCGTGATCATCCCGCTCATCGGCAAGCTCGGTGACATTTACGGCCGGAAGCTGTTCACGATCGGCGGCGTGGCGCTGTTCATGATCTCCTCGGCAGCCTGCGGCGCCTCGACCAGCATGCCCATGCTGATCTGGGTGCGAGCGATCCAGGGCATCGGCGGCGGCGCTATCTTCGCCTCCGTCTTCGCCACCATGGGCGACCTCTTCGCCCCGGCGGAACGCGGCAAGTACATCGGCCTCTTCACGGGTATGTTCAGCCTGGCCAGTGTGGCCGGGCCAACGGTCGGCGGCTGGCTAACGGACCACCTCAGCTGGCGCTGGGTGTTCTATATCAACGTGCCGATCAGTCTCGTGGCCATGCCGGCCATCTGGTTCAACATGCCGGC
>JBDHWA010000364.1:0-2561 GCA_039809945.1 Dehalococcoidia bacterium
GAGAAGAGGACGCGCACCGGCGTGGGGTCGGCGGTATCGCTGCCGGGGCTGGCAACGCGGTATTCGGCGACCGTGTTGGCGTCGTCCTTTGCGGTATAGGCGACGAAGAAGCGGCCGTTCGTTTCGAAGTCAGGGTGGAAGGCGAGGCCGAGCAGGCCCTGCTCGTTGCCGTTCGCCTCCACAACCTTCGTCATGTCGAGGAACGGTTCGGCGAGCAGCAGGCCGGACTTGATGATGCGGATGCGGCCCGGCTTTTCGATGACGAACAGCCGGTTCGAGTTGTCTCCAGCGTTCGTGACGAACACCGGGCGCTTCAGCCCTTTGGCGACCTGCGTGAAGGCGTAGCTGCCCTCAGCCGGCGGGGTCCCCGGCTCGGCGGTCGGCGATGCTGCAGGACTCGCCACTGGCGTCGGCGTCGGCTCGGGCGGGCTGCCGCCGTCGCAGGCGAGGCCCGGGATGACCACCGGCGCGGCCACGAGGAACGCGACGACCCGGAACCAGAGCGCATCGAGCCAATCGAAGGACATGAGGCTCACGACGACACCGGCCGGCGCGTGGTGACAAACTCCCGGACGGCCGACAGGTAGGCCTCGGGGTCAACATTCCACGAGCGTACATGGGCCGCCCCGGGTACACGGACGTAGGTCACGATGTCCGGCCGCAGTTCAGCGACACGGTCGCTCAGTTCGACGGGGATCGTCTCGTCCACGTCACCGTGGAAGAGGAGCACCGGCACATCGAGCTTCTGAACCGTCTCCGTGTAGTCGAAGTCGGCCCAGCGGAAGCGGTACATGCGGGCGGCCAGCCGGTTGGAGAAGGCGAGGAACGGCACGGGCAGGTGCGCCTGGCGGGCGCCGTGGGCCACCGTTTCGGTGAGGTTCGTCATCGGCGAATCGAGAATGAGCGCTGAGACGCGGGCGGCATGCGACGACTTCGCCATCGCGCCCAGGGCAACCGCGCCACCCATGCTGAAGCCAACGAGCACCACATCGTTCGCGCCATGCCCGAGGGCGTAGGCGATGGCCGCATCGAGGTCTTCCCACTCGTCCCGGCCGTAGCTGTACTGGCCTCGCGGCGCGGCCGGCTGGTCGGCGTCGTTCCGGTAGGTAATGGCAAGGCAGTGGAAACCGGCGTCGAGCAGGGCCGGGAGGATGCGCAGCGCCTCGCGGCGGGACGCGCCCTTGCCATGCACGAGGATGGCCCAGGTGCGGTTGGCCCCCGGCACGTACCACGCGTCGAAGGCGCCGAGCGGCGATTCGAACTGGACGTCTTCGAAGGTGTACCCGTGGGACTGGAATGGGTCGCCGGGGAAGGCGAAGCCGTCGAGCCGGGCATAGTCGCCGGCGCGGAGGTCACCGCCGCCGGGACGGAACTCGCGCACCGCGAGGATGGCGTTCGATTCGATGACGCGGCCCGCGTAGCCCCAGCCGCGCGCCCCCTCGACGAGGTAGGTCCCCGGCGCAGTGGGCGCGGTCGCGGGCGCTTTCGCCGCGGTGCGCAGGGTCACCGTCTGGTCGCTGACCGAGGTGACCTGGAGGTCGAGCGGGTCAGGCTGGCGGTCAAGAGAGGGATCGAAGCCTTCGCGATGGAGGCGTTGGGCCAGGTAGAGGCCCGGCGCCATGACGAGAGCGCTGCCCACACCGGCAGCCACGCCTGCAACGGTTCGAATCCGCACCCCACTCCTCCCGGGCAGTTGCGCCCCGTCCATCCTAGGCCGTGGCGGCGGAACATGCCTCAGAGAAGTCACCAAACGGTTAACCGGGGAAGCCCGCATTTCCCTACAATCCGCGCGTGAACCCGGTCATCACCGAACCTGAACGCACCACGCCCGTCATCGCCGAGACCGACGTCCTCGTCATCGGCGGCGGCACTGCCGGTATCGCAGCGGCCGTCGCCGCCAGCCGGGCGGGCGGGCGAACGATGCTGGTCGAACGGTACGGTTCACTCGGCGGACTCGCCACCAACGGGCTCATCATCCTCCTCCTCACCCTCGACGATGGCCGCGGCAAGCAGGTCATCGCCGGGCTCTGCCAGGAGATGGTCGACCGCCTCGCCGCGCGAAACGCCTGCCTCTTTCCCCCGCGCGACGAATGGGGCCTCGGCGACCCCGCACTCGTCGAGAAGTACCAGCGGCTCGGGCTCGTCTGGGGCAGCGCGCCACACGTCGTGCGGTACTCCGTCGCCTATGACCCCGAGGAGTTCAAGTGCGAAGCCGACCAGATGGTGGCCGAGGCCGGCGTTGACCTGCGATTCCACCGCTGGGCCGTGGGCGTGGTCAAAGACGGCCCGCGCATCACCCACGTCATCTTCGAATCGAAGGCCGGCCGCGAAGCCGTCGCCTGCGGCGCGGTCATCGATTGCACCGGCGACGCCGACATCGCGGTGCTCGCGGGCGAACCGGTGGAGAACGAACTCGTACACCCGTGGCTCTGGTTCCGCACGGCGAACGTGGAGATGGACGCCGCCGAGGGTTCGAAGCTGCGCCCCGGCTACTACCGGACCATCTGGCCGGGCGGCTACCTCCACCCCTGGGGCGCGGCCGAACGCATCTCGCGCCAGGT
>JBDHWA010000365.1:0-2552 GCA_039809945.1 Dehalococcoidia bacterium
ACCGCCCTCCAGGCCGACATCCTCCTCCCGGCGGCGATGCAGTACGAACGCCCGAACCTGCAGTACGCGATCACCCATTCGTTCCATGTCGGCTTCTCTGAGCAGGCGCGGCCGCCCCGCGGCGAGGCCCGCACCGAGTGGCAGATCTTCCGCGCGCTGTCGGAGAAAGTGCAGGAGCGCTGCGCTGAACACGGCGTGACCGAGTATCTCGACGGGCGCCGTCAGCCGCGCCGCCTCGATAACCTCGGCAGTGCGTTCACCGCCAACGGCGCGTACGAAAACGAAGAGTCCGTGATGGACGAATGGCTCCGGGATAGCATCGAAGCCGGCACGCTGTCAGAAAACGGCAGCCTTGGGTCGCTGAAGGAACACGGCACGGCCCGCTTCTCCGGCCTCGGCATCTTCGCCCCCGGGCTTTCGCTCGCCGCAAACGTGCAGCCCGACAAGACGGTTACGGCGTTCGAATGGCACGTCGAAGACGGAGTGCCTTTCCCCACGCTCACCCGCCGGGCGCAATTCCTCATCGACCACCCCTGGTTCGTGGAAGCCGGCGAAGACCTGCCCTGCCACAAAGAGAACCCGGCCATCGGCGGGGACTACCCGCTGCTGGTCACCAGCGGTCACTCGCGCTGGACCATCCACGCCGTGTCCATGGGCAACTCCATCCTTTCCGGGACACACCGCGGCGAACCGCTCGCAATCCTCGGGACGACGGAGGCGTGCGCGCGCGGCATCGAAGACGGCGACCGGATCAGAGTCTCGAATGACCGCGGCAGCTACACCGTCCGCACCCGTGTCTCGCCCCGGGTACGCCCGGGCCAACTCATCGTCTACAACGGCTGGGAACCGCACATGTTTGAAGACTGGAAAGGCTCGAACGAGGTGGAACCCGGCATGGTGAAGTGGCTGCACCTGGTCAGCCGCTACGGCCATCTTCGCTACCTTCCCTTCGGTTGGCAGCCAGTCCCCGCCGACCGCGGGGTATTCGTGGAGGTTTCCCGAGCATGACCCTCGCCCACGCCTCATCGCAGGGTGTCGAACCCATCTCCCTCTCGCCCGAAGAGCAGGCCGCCGTTGCGCGCGTGTTCGAACACGGCCCGACTGTGTTCGGCGCACTTTCCACGCTGCGCACGCGCCGCATCGGCATCGGGTACCGGAGCGAGACTGGGGAAGACGAATCGTTCGACTGGTCCAGCCACCTCGTCGTGCGGCAACGTGAGGGTCCGCTCGCATTCGAATCCGCGAGCCAGCCCCGGCCGCTTTCCGAAGTCGAAGAGGCGCTGATCGCGTGGGCCGCTCTCGGCCCGAACGGCATCATCACTGCCGATATCCCGGTGCAGGGAGACCTTTCCAGCCTGCTTTCCTGGGCGGGACGCACCGTCCCAGCTTCGAGCAACGATCAGGCGGTCGACCTCTTCATCATCAACGACTCCGGTGTGCACCTGTACCGGCCGGGCACGGAGCGGATGGCGCCGGTCGAAATCCACGGGCCGGAGGACTACTGGAAGATCCTCCACTGGTACCGTGCCGGCCGGACAACGATTTCCCCGCGGCGTCCGGACGTGGCCTGGGCCACGGCGCCGCCAGGCACGCACAACGTCAACACGATGGGCGCGCTCCAGTACAACGCCAACCGCCCGGGAAGCACCTGGTTCCTCCCCGTCGGCGACGTCGGGTTGGAGTGGGTCAACCTGCTCCTCTCGTCCTACCAGTTCGGCGGCTTCTACCTGCAGGACCCGGAGACGAACAAGCCAGCCGGCTGTGACGCGTGGATTCGCCCCGGTTTCCTCGAAGTCGGCTTCCCCATCCCGATCTTCGACGAGCTCGCGCTCATGCAGCACGTCACGGAAGTGGCCTGCGTGGTCCAGAATATCCGGCTCGCCTGCGAGTCCATGGGCCTCGGCGCATGGGCGATGGGCGGCTACTCAGACGACCTCCTCCTCGGGGCGTACCCCGAGGTCGCGGCCGGGCTGGGCTTCTCGTTCCTCGACCGGGACGCAGCCCGTAACCCTTCGAAGACCGCTACCTGCCAGGGCCTGCCGGGCGTGCTCGATGCGCGGATGGCGCCTTCCCGCAAGTTCCCTTCGGCCGAGGCGCTCGTGCGTAACGTCGTCGAGCTTCGCTACCAGCGCGGTGCGCACCTTTCGCCAGTGGACAACTGGGCCGAACGGAATGGCGGCCCGTTCGCCAAAGAGGCGCGCGAGGCGATCCTCCAGCACCCACGGACGCACATCCCCGATTGGGTCGTCGAGGCAGCGATCGACACCGTGAAGTACATCATCGACAAGTACGGTTCCGCCCCGTCCCACATCAATCCGGTGCGGGCGAAGTTCTCCTGCCAGGTGCACCACGTGGACATGGAGTACTACCGCAAGTTCCACACGGGCGGCGCCGAACCCTACCTGGCGACACCGCAACTCCTCTCGCACTTCCCGGACTGGCACCCCGGAACCCCGAATCCCTATGAGCGAGGCGCACATGCCTGACGACCCCCAAATCTGGATCCAGATCCTCCTCGGCTACATCCACGACCTGTCGATCGCGGTCTACCT
>JBDHWA010000366.1:0-2544 GCA_039809945.1 Dehalococcoidia bacterium
GTGGTGACCCGCTTCCGGGAGGGCCTCCACACCGGCCACACGGTCGAAGAGTCCGTGGTCATCGCCGTTACAACCGCCGGCAAGTCAGTCATCTTCGCCGGGATCGTGGTCGCCCTGGCCTTCCTCGGGCTGTACGTGGTGGGCCTGCCGTTCGTCGCCATGCTGGGGACTGCCGGGGCGCTCGTGGTGCTTATCGCGGTCATCGTCGCGGTAACCATTACGCCTGCGGCCCTCTCGCTCGTCGGCCACAGGATCGATTCGCTCAAGCTCCCGCTGCTGCACCAGTCCGAGGGCGTGGACGAAAACAGCATGTGGTACCGGCTGAGCCGGCGCATCCAGCGTTCGCCTGTGCCGTTCGCCGTTATCTCGGCCGGCATCCTGCTCCTCATGGCCCTGCCCGTCCTGAAGATGGACCTTGGGTTCACGGACGCCGGCAACGGCCGCGAATCCATGCACAGCCGGCGCGCCTACGACCTGTTGGCGAAGGGCTTCGGCCCCGGCTTCAACGGCCCGATCCTGGCCGTCGTGGACCTTTCGAACGGCGGCAAGGACAGCCTCGACAAGGCAGTCGACGTGATCAGCAAGTCGCCGGGCATCGCCGCGGTCGTCCCGCCGATCCTCAACGAAGCCGGCGATACCGCCATCCTCACGGTCTTCCCGACGACCAAGCCCCAGGCCGATGAAACGACGGCGACGGTGAAGCGGCTGCGCAACGAGGTCACGCCGCAACTCGAGAAGACCGGCGCCCGTTACTACATGACTGGCTCCACGGCCGGCAACGCCGACGCTTCGACCCAGATCCAGTCGCGCATGCCGCTGCTCTTCGCGGGCGTCATCGGCCTGAGCTTCCTGCTCCTGACAGCGGTCTTCCGGTCAGTGGTCATCGCCGTGAAGGCCGCGATCATGAACCTGCTCTCCATCGGCGCGGCCTACGGCGTGGTCGTCGCGATCTTCCAGTTCGGCTGGGGCGGCAACCTCCTCGGGGTCGACAAGGGCCCGGTCGAAGTGTTCCTGCCGATGATGATGTTCGCGATGCTTTTCGGGCTGTCGATGGACTACGAGGTGTTCCTCATCAGCCGCGTGCGCGAGGAGTACCTGAAGTCCGGCAACACGGCCACCGCAGTGGCCAATGGCCTGACCGCGACGGCACGCGTCATCACGGCGGCGGCGGCCATCATGGTGACCGTCTTCCTCGCGTTCGTCCTCGGCCCGGATCGGATCATCAAGGAGTTCGGCATCGGCCTCGCGACGGCGATCTTCGTCGACGCCACCATCGTCCGCGTGTTCCTCGTACCTTCGACGATGGAGCTGCTGCGCGAGGCGAACTGGTGGATGCCGAAGTGGCTCGACCGGCTGCTCCCCAACATCAATGTGGAAGGGCCGGAGCGAGTCGCCCTCCCCGGCGGTTCGCCGAGCGGCGGCGAATAGTCGTCTTTCCGCGCACGAACACGAACCCCGGGGCGCATGCCTCGGGGTTTCGCGTATTCGGACCGTTCGCCAGCGGACGGCTTCGGGCAGCACAATCAGAGGCATGGACTGGATTGAACGAGCGCGTGAACTGGCCCGCGGGTTCTCGGAACGGGCCCCCGACCATGACCGGGCAGGAACCTTCCCCTTCGAGAACTTCGAAGAACTCCGCGAGGCGGGCTTCTTCGGGCTGACCGTGCCCCGGCGCTTCGGCGGGAGCGAGGCCTCGCTCGGCGAGTACCTCGGCGTCCTCGAAGCCATCGCCTACGGCGACGGATCGACCGCGCTCTCGTTCATGATGCACCTCAAGACCTTCGGCCAGGAGCGCGAAGCCCGGGCCTACCCGCCCGAGTGGGTCGAACGCATGGCCCGCGGCGCCGTGGAGCGAGGCGAACTGGTGAACACCGTCGCGACCGAGGAGGGCCTTGGCTCGCCTGCGGGCGGCGGGATGCCAGACACGACCGCGGTACGGGACGGTGAGGGCTGGCGTCTCAGCGGCCGCAAGACGTTCACAACGCTCGCGCCGCTGCTGCACTACTTCATCGTCCTTGCGCGCGTGGACGAACCCGGCGGACGGCCGCGGCTCGCGAACTTTATGGTCCTGCGGGATGACCCCGGCCTGCGCATCGAGGAGACGTGGGACAGCCTCGGGATGCGCGCGACCGGTTCGCACGACACGGTGTTCGAAGATATCCGCCTCGGCGCTGACCGGCTGCTGAACGCCCGCAACCAGGGCGCCGCTGGCGCGCGCGGGGGCGCCGGGATGGCGTGGTTCGCCCTCGGCCTGTGCGCAGTGACGCTGGGCGTGGCGAACGCCGCCCGGGACTACGCGGTCGCCTATGCCCGCGAACGCACGCCGAACTCGAACCGGACGATCAAGGAGTATCCCGGCGTGCGCACCCGCATCGCTCGGATGGACCTCCTCCTCCAGCGCAGCCGGGCGCTGATGCTCGACGCTTGCGCGGCATGGGAGTCCGGTCGAGATTCCGGGATGCCGGCGCTCAACCGGATCGCGGTCGCCAAGGTGGACACGCTCAACAGCTGCATCGAGGCCGTGGACCTGGCCATGCGCGTGGT
>JBDHWA010000367.1:0-2543 GCA_039809945.1 Dehalococcoidia bacterium
CTGAACGGCAGCCCGTCGACCATCGACGGCTACTCCGAAGCGGTGCGCAGGCTGGCGGCGACCAACCCGCCTTCGTTTTCGATCGTCGACACAAAGCCGGACATCACCGGCGCCCCGATCGAAGGCAACGCCAACGCCAAGGTCATGGTCGCCGAGTTCAGCGACTTCCAATGCCCGTTCTGCAAGCAGTGGACCGAAAGCTCGCTCCGCCAGTTGCGCGCCGAACTGGGGAACGACGTCGCGCTCGCGTTCCTCCACTTCCCGATCCTCCAGATCCACCCGAACGCCGGGAACGCAGCCGTCATCTCGGTGTGCGCGCAGCAGCAGGGCAAGTTCTGGGAGATGCACGACCTGTTGTTCGCGAAGCAGGACGAGTGGGCAAAGCTGAAGTAGGCGGCGGCGTTTACCTTTCGCCTTATCTCCCGCACACCGGCTAAGCTCGTACAATGACCGGCGTGGATGGATTCACCGTCAGAGAGGTCGAGGGCATACGCTCGCCAGTGGTCGTGCTCGCCTTCACCGGCTGGAGCGATACTGGCACGGTCACGACCGACGTCATCGACTACTTCGTCGACATGCACGGGGCCGAGCTGGTCTTCACCGTCGACGCCGAGGACTACTACGTCTTCACGGAGACGCGCCCCCACGTCCGTATCGATCAGGAAGGTGTGCGCCAACTCGACTGGCCCGAGAATGAGGGCTACGCCATCCGCCTGCCGGACCTCGACCACGACCTGCTCGTTGTGACCGGTGTGGAGCCGAACCTGCGCTGGCGAACGTTCTCGGAGCGTCTTTCCGAGGTTCTTGCCGCGTTCGATCCGTCCCTTGTGTGCACACTCGTCGCGCGCCCGGCGCAAACGCCCCACACCCGGCCGATCCCGGTGACCGGTTCCTCCGCGGACCCGAAGCTCGCCGCGAAGTTCGGCCTGGGGCGGTCGCTCTACCAGGGGCCAACCGGCGTGCTCGGCGTCATCCATGATTCGTTGCGCCGCCGCGGAATCGACCTGATCAGCCTCGCCGCGGGCGTTCCCCACTACCTGAACGTCGAAGAGAACCCGGCCGCGACGATCGCGCTGGTGAAGGCCCTCGAACCCATCATCGGAACCGAGATGCCGCTGGGATACCTGACGGAGGAACTGGAGCGCTTTACCGCGCGCGTGGAGGAGGCTTCCCGCGGCGATGAGCAAATCGGCAGCTACGTGCGAACCCTCGAAGAGCACTACGGCGACCGCGAGGACGGCGAGGAAACGCCGCCCGTGAGCGAAAGCGGTGACCTGCCCTCCGCGGATGATATTCTCCGCGACGTGGAAGACTTCCTGCGCGGGGGCAACGGCCAGTAACCCCTGGAGGTACGGTCATGGGCATTCAAACACTCGTCTGGAAGCTGGGATCCCCCTACGACGCCTACATTTCGCATGTTTCCCGCCTGAACACCGCGATTGAGCGCCTCACGCTGATGAGCGAACGCGCGCTCGGCTACGAAGCGGGGCTCCAGAGTTCGGTCCGCCTTGTGCCCGGCGGCCATGCCCCGGAGGAACGCGTCCAACGCTTCCGCGAGCGCCTCGGCGCGGCCGCGGCAAGCATGGGTGACGCCGAATTCGAAGAGTTCATCGCCCATCTCGGCGGCGGCCAGCAGGCCAGCGTCGAGGCGAACCGCGCGAACGTGGTCTCGCGCATGACCACCGCGACGCGCGGCCTCGAAGAGTACTTCGCCATCGCCGGTCGTGAATTGGCCATCCTCGAATCGCGCGGCTACAACCCCTCCCGCGGCGATGTCGCCCGCCAGCTGCGCGAAAACCATCTGCCGGCCACCAACATCGCCGGCTACCGGAAGATCCTCCATGACCTCGCGACGAAGGTCGGGGTGAAAGCGGGCGCATGACCCGCCCCGGCGACAATTCGCGGCTCGTGTATTCGACCGACGGCGGACGCGTGCCCCACAACCGGCTCGTCCCGGCGAAACCGGCTGCCCGCCCGGCGCCCGGCGTCCCGGACGATGGCGTCGTCCGCATCCAGCGCGACCGCAAAGGCCGGGGCGGCAAGACGGCGACCACCATCACCGGCCTGCCCGGCAGCGAAGCCGACCTCGATGCCCTGCTGAAGACCCTGAAGCAACACTGCGGCTCCGGCGGCAGCCGCGATGGCCGAACCCTCGTCATCCAGGGCGACCACCGCGACCGCCTGCTCGAGCGGCTCCTCGCCCTCGGCCACAAAGCAAAGCTCGCCGGCGGCTAACGCGAGATTGGAGTCGCGGGCCTCCGCGCCCGCTTACCCACCACCATGCCAATCGCAGGCGGCCGTTGTTGTCCGAACCGCCTGACCGCATGCCGAATGTGCGCGTCAGCAAGCGGGGACAGAGCCCCGCGACTCCAGATGGCTGCCAATCGGAGGCAGCCGTTGTTGTCCGGACCGCCTGACCGCATGCCGAATGTGCGCGCCGGTATGCGGGAATGGCGCCCCGCGACTCCAACTGACCGCTGACGGCGAACCCGTTACGCTTGGCACTCCATGTCCGCCCGCATCCTCATCCTCTGCCGCGGCCA
>JBDHWA010000368.1:0-2529 GCA_039809945.1 Dehalococcoidia bacterium
CCGAAGCGGACGAGGAAGCCGTCGCCCGTGGTCATGGCTTCGGCGCCGCGATGGCGGTCGATAGCGCGGCGGGTGATGCGCTCGTGTTCGCGCAGGACCTGGCGGCCGCGGTCGTCCCCAAGGCGCTGCATGATGGCGGTGTGCCCTTCGACGTCGGTGTAGAGGAGCGTTTCGAAGCTGCCGGTGCGGCCATCTTCCGGGTGGGGTGCTGCGAGGAAGAACCGGCGGAACTCGCCCGCGATTTCGGCGGCATCGCCGACGGTGAACATCAGCGCTGCGCCAGGGAACGCACGCATCTTCGCCCCCGGGATGGCGGCGGCAAGGTAGCGGGCCGATGACGGCAGGGGCGATGTGCCCTCGCTGCGGTAGGCCACGAGCACCGGACACTGGATGACCGGCAACGACTCGGAGACATCGCTCGCAAGGTAGTTCGACAGTACACGGTCGTAGATCTGGACCGAGGCTGACTCGCGCATGATGGCCGCCATTCGATGGGCGGCCCCGGCGTTCTCCCAGCCGGCGATGACGGCGTGGGCGGCCGCTTCGGAGAACAGCCCCCAGTCGGTATGGGCGAGGGTCATGAGGGCTTCGAAGCTGCGTGTGCGCATCTCGTCACCCCGGGAGATGCCGCACCAGAGGAGGAGGCTGGCGACCCGCTCGGGGTGGCGCGCCGCGAACGTCAGCGCCGCAGGGGCGGCCTGGACCGGCGCCAGCAGGCCGAACCGCGCGATCCCGGCCCGGTCGACCACAGCGCACAGGTCTTCGAGCATCTCCTCCAGCGAGAACGCCGGTGTGGGCGCCCATGAAAGCCCACAGCCGCGCGTGTCATACCGGATGAGACGAATACCCTCACCGGAGAGTGATTCGTACCAGCAGCGCCAGTCGGGATCGGCCCACTCCATCTGGATGTGGGTAAACGGGATGGTCGGCATCTGGACGACGGGGAAGCCGTCGCCAACCTGCCAGAAGGCGATGCTCGCCTCCCCTGGAGCGGGAGCGTACTGAATGCGCGGATCCACGGGGAGAATTGTACCGGGCGTGCAAGCCCGTCCCGGCCGCTTAGCCGGCGGCGGGCCCCTGGACCAGCACAGGCCGGGAAGACGTGCGCATGAGCGCTTCGGTCACGCTCCCGGCAATAAGGTGGCGAAGCCCGGTCCGGCCGTGCGTGGCCATCACGATGACGTCGGCTTCGAGTTCATCGGCGAGTTCCTTGATGGCGTCGGCCGCACTGGACGCGTGAAGCACGTGGATGAACGCAGCCGCGCCGGGCACTTCGCGTGCGGCAATCGCGGCCAGGCGGGTCCTGGTTTCGATGGTGTCGCGGTCCATGGCTTCGCCGCGTGATTCCACAACTCGTGGGAGCGGAGCCGTCACGGCCGCTTTGCCGACGGTGACAGAGGGCGGTTCCGAGAGGGTGTGGTCCTGGCTGCCGTGAACCGCGCGGGGGTCGCGCACTTCGAGCAGATGGATTTCGAACTCCGGCTGGAGACCGAGCAGCTTCCGCACGGTCTCGAAGATGCGCAGCGAGTTTTCGCTGCCATCCAGTGGGACGAGCGCCTTCATGGGGGGTCGCCTCCTTTACCAATTCTGGAAGATCTTTGCCGGCTGAATACGTTGCGTGGAGAGACGAACGGGCAGTCCACAACGTCCTTGAGGGATCGATATGATGAAATCGTTATGAAAATTCTTTCAGAACCCGTCTTGCGGACGATCTGAGCAGGTGCTAAAAATATGGCCGGGTCGCGCTGGATGCTGTGTCCGCTCCACACATCCACCGGCCCCTTTTTGTTGCCCTTCCGGCGTTGGCGTCTTCCACCCACCCTTCGTACACTTCACGGCGATGAAGACTCGCCTGCTCAGCCTGCTCGTTGCCGTCGTTCTTTCAGTGGCCGTGATGCCCACGACCGCGGCGTTCGCCCAGGAGCATGGCGGCGGGGAATCCGCGACCTCCAACAGCCCGAAGTGGTCTGACGTGAAGGAAGTCGCTACGTGGTCCATCGTCGGCGTGGCCACCGGCGCGGTGGTGCTCGGGGTGTTCTACACGCTGAAGCGGAAGGTTGGCGGCTTCCCGGAGAACCCCACGTGGGTCGCGCCAATCACGATCATGCAGTCGAAAGACTTCCTCAGCGAAGACAACATGCCCGATGCGGGCGGCCACGACAGCCACGCGCCGGCGCATTAACCGCAGCATTCCCAGCAGACCCTTACCGTTCGCGGCCACTTTCGGCTGAAGGATTGCCGCCATGTACCTCGTAAACGGCCGCGCGCTCGAACGCATCGACGAGCACCTCGTCTAACACCTCTCCCACCTGCGGCGAGTGCATCTGGACCTTGGCGCGGGAGACGGCCGGTATGTGGCAGCGCTGGCGAAGGCAGACCCGGCCGCGCTGCACGTCGCGGTCGAGCCGAACCATGCCTCGATGGTCGAGGCTTCGCGGGCAGCAATGCGCGGTTCGCCGGCTGCGCCGAACCCGGTCTTCCTTCTCGGCGCATGGGGCAACCTGCCCGGTCCGCTGACCGCGGCATCGC
>JBDHWA010000369.1:0-2523 GCA_039809945.1 Dehalococcoidia bacterium
GCGCGGACGCCGATGTTCCAGCTCACGAAACCTGAGGGATAGACGTTACCGCTGGCCCGGCACGACCTCCCACTCTTCGCCGTACCACATGGGCGAGTTCGGCAGGTCAATGAAGTTGCGCTCGTCTTCGAGCAGTTCGCGCGCGGCGGTTACGGCTGCTTCGCCGCCACGGCCGCGTTCGTCCGAGTCGTACCAGAGTTCGGCGATGCCATCGAAGGGTTCGGGTGCGCCGCCGTTTCGCGCCTGCAGACGGGCGTGCATCTCCGGCTCCCGCAGTGTTCGCACCTGCTGGTAGCGCTTGATGCCGAGAACAGCTGCGCGCTCGGCCACGAGCGGTGCATGCACGTTGCGCCAGTAGTCCGAGAACTCGTCCCAGGTCATCCCCGGCTTGCGGCGAAGGCAGAAGGTGAGCTTGATGATGGCCATCGGGCTACCGCTGCGAGGTGTGCACCCGCACGCCGGGCTGGCGGTAGGGCACGAACTCGGTGAGGACGCCGTGGACGTCCTGCGGGTAGAAGAACGCCGCGCCCGCCTTCGGCCCGAGGTCAACGCGCCGGAGCCCCTGGCCGGTCAGCCGGTTCGCTTCCTCCTCAACGTCGTCCACCGCGTAGCCGATGTGGTGGAGGCCCGGGCCGCGCTTTGCGAGGAACTTCGCGGCGCCGCTCGTCGCGTCCTGGGGGACGATGATTTCGATCACGGTGTCGCCCTCGCCCACCTGCAGGAAGTAGTTCATCGTCCGTTCGGGCGGGAAGTACTGGCCCGTCTCGCCTGCGCCCTTCCAGTCGGCAATGGGGAAGCCGAGCTTCCCCAGCAGGATCTCTCGCGCCTGCTCCCACGAAGGTGAGACCAGGCCAATATGGTCGATGCGTCGAATCACGGCTGCCTCCTCGGTTCCCTGTAGCGCGGACTGTAGAGAGCGCGGCGCTCGCCGTCGACTGGTGCTGACAGCACCGGCCGAACCGGTTAGATTCAGCCCGCCGCTAACCAAGGAGGCTCATCGATGCCCGGTTCACTTCCCCCACGCGCTCATGTCATCTGCGGCGGTTTCCCGCCCGGGCAGGCCGCGGGCCACGACCACGATTACGCCCGGCTGCGCATCCTCGAACTCCTCGGCGAGAACGAAATCCACGCTTCGACAGCGAACGACTTCATCGACATCGAACGCTGGCTGCCGATTAGCCGCCTCCTCATTACCTACACCGCCGGTCCCATCGCCTCGGCCGACCAGGCGAAGGCTATCCAGGCATGGTTGACCGCCGGCGGGCACTGGATTGGCCTGCACGGCACTTCCGGCGGCCGTGCCGTCCGCGTCGATAACGAGGACCGGCGCCGCGCGATGCTCCGCCTCGAACACCACGAGGTGCTCGGCGGGTTCTTCCTCAACCACCCGCCGGTCCGCAAGTTCGAGGTAAAGGTTCACGCCGGCAACGACACCATCACCGACGGCCTGCCCGAGTCCTTCGTCACCGTCGACGAGCCGTACATGGTCGAATGCAGCGACCCGAACGCCCGCATCCTGCTGACCGCCGAACTCGGCCCGGACAACTCGCCGCGCGGATTCGGCTTCCAGTACGAAAAGGACACCGCGCTCCTGCCCGACGGCAAGACCCGCGTGCTCGGCTACACCCGCGACGTTGGCGAGGGTGGCGTTACCTACGTCGCCCTGGGCCACTGCCACACTCCCTCGACGAGCGTGCAGCCGTTCGTCGACAAGAGTGTGGACCCCGAGGGGAAGACGCCGCCCATCATTCGCACGAGCTGGGAAGCGCCCGCCTACATCTCGCTGCTGCGCAACAGCATCCGCTGGGGCATGGGCTAAGCCGGGGCCATCGCCCCGAGTTCGGCCATCCGCTGCGAGAACAGCTTGCCGGTGGTCATGCCGCCGTCGACCGGCAGGCAGATACCAGTGACGAAGCTCGAAGCGTCGCTCGCCAGCCAGAGTGCGGCCTCGGCGATGTCGCGCGTGCTGCCGGAGCGGGGGATCGGCTGAGCCTTTGCGAACCCCATCTGGAGGATGGGGATGAGTGCCTCGGCGGCGTCCTGGTCCATCCCTCCGCCGCGGCCAAAGATGGCCGTCGGGATGGCCCCCGGCGCGATGGCGTTGACCCGCACGTTCTCTTCGCCGAGCTCGTTGGCGAGGATACGGGTGAGGTGGATGACCGCTGCCTTCGACGCCGAATACAGCGTGCCGCCGTAGCCGACGCCGATGCCGGCGACGCTGGCAGTGTTGATGATGCTCCCCGACTTCTGTGCCTTCATGACCGCCGAGGCGTGCTTGATTCCGAACAGGACCCCGCCGAGGAGCACGTCGACCGACTCGCGGTACATCTCCGGCTTGAGGTCGCTGATGAGACCCTCCGGGTGGCCGCGGCCGGCGTTGTTGAACATCACATCGAGCCGCCCAAACGTGTCGACGGCCAACTGCACAGCTGCGCCAACCTGGGCGTCATCGGTCACGTCGGTGTGGATGAACCTCGCGTTCCCGCCGAGTTCGTCAGCGATCCGCTGGCCGCGGTCGTCCTG
>JBDHWA010000370.1:0-2512 GCA_039809945.1 Dehalococcoidia bacterium
CGTAGTATCCCCGGCACAACCCCATCGGAGGATGAGATGGACTTCTGCCGGTACGAAAAGAAGGACCACGTCGCGTACATCACGATCACGCGCCCGGAGGTGATGAACGCGCTTCACGCTCCCGCGAACATCGAACTTGGCCAGGTCTTCGACGACTTTGCCGCAGACGATGACAGCTGGCTCGCCGTGCTCACGGGCGAGGGCGACCGTGCGTTCTCGGCGGGCAACGACCTGAAGTACACCGCGGAGATGTCACGGCTCCCGCGCGAGCAGCGTCCGAACTTCGGCGCCGCACGGGGCGGCTTTGGCGGCCTGACCAGCCGGTACGACCTCTTCAAGCCGATCATCGCCCGGGTCAACGGCTTCGCACTCGGCGGCGGGCTCGAACTGGCGCTGGCGTGCGACATCATCGTGGCCGCTGACCACGCTGAGGTGGGGTTGCCCGAGCCTCGCCGTGGCCTGATCGCGGGCGCCATGGGCGTACACCGCCTGCCCCGCCACCTGCCGCTGAAACAGGCGATGGGGTACATGCTGACCGGGCGTCACATGTCGGCCCAGCGCGCCTACGAAATCGGTCTCGTGAACGAAGTCGTGCCGCTGGCGAAGCTCGATGACGCGGTCGGCGCGTGGATTGCCGACATCGTCCGGTGTGCGCCGCTTTCGGTGCGGGCGACGAAGGAGGCGGCGCTCAAGGGGCTCCAGATGCCGCTCGAACAGGCCGGCGTTGCCGAATACCAGTGGGAGATGGCCCGCCGCCGCAGCGCCGACGCCATCGAAGGCCCGCGGGCGTTCGCCGAGAAGCGCGCTCCGAACTGGATTGGAAAGTAAAGCACACCAGGCACGTCAGCATCAGGACGGCAGTTGCCAGCGGCCGTCCTGCTCGCTGATAAGGCCGTCCCTGCGGAGTCCCTGGAGGTAGCTGTCGAGGCGGCCGTGGTGCGCGGATGGTAGCGCGGCCTGGAGTTCCGCCGTGGTGGCGGGTGCAACCCGGAGTGCATCGATAATCCGGCCGCGGGCGAAGCGAGCTGTGCTTTCGAAGCGCGGGCTGGTCGTTCGAATGGCGGCCGCGGGAGGCATGCCGGCCTGCCGCCAGCCGCACCTCTGCGCCAGCGGGCAGGCTTCGCAGCGCGGCTGCCGGGCGGAACAGACCGTCGCCCCCAGGTCCATCAGCGCGAGGTTGTGGGCGCGAACGTCCCGGTTCGGGAGGAGTGCCGCGAGGGCGGCAGTCATCTGCGCCGTGGCCACGTCTCGTTGACTTGCCGCCCCGAGGACGGCGCGAGCAACGACCCGCCCGATATTCGTGTCGGCGACGGCAACGGGTTCTTCGAACGCGAACGAGCGTACGGCGGCAGCGGTGTATTCGCCGATGCCGGGCAGCGAACGAAGATCGCGTTCCGCGCGCGGAAGTTCGCCGCCGTACCGGTGCGCGACCTCGACGGCGAGGCGGTGGAGGTTGAGAGCCCGCCGGTTATAGCCGAGCCCTCGCCATGCGCGGATAACTTCGGCCGGGGATTCGGCGGCGAGGCTCGTGAAGGTGGGCCAGCGTTCGAGCCACTGGCGGTAATACGGCAACACGCGTTCGACCTGTGTCTGCTGGAGCATGACTTCGGAGACAAGGACGGCATAGGGGTCGCGGGTCAGCCGCCAGGGAAGTGTGTGGCGGCCGTTCTGCCGGTACCAGTCCATGAGCGGCTGGCGCACGGCGGCCGGGTCACACCCGGCGGATATCGAGGTCCTCCGTGTTCATGCGCGTCATAAGCTCGAACGCCTCATCGGTGGTCATCAAGTCCAGGAAGAGCGTTCGCTCCAGCGCGAGCCCGTCGGCGAGCGGCGTCTCTGGCGTCCCGCGAACGAGGCGCTTGATGTGGCCGGCCGCCCGTGCGGGGAGTCGCGACATTTCGTGTGCCATTGCCCTGGCCTGGGCGACGGCCCGGCCCGCCGGGGTGAGTTCCTGGACGATGCCGAGGCGGAACGCTTCAGCTGGAGAGACGGTGCGCCCCCGCATGGCGATTTCGAGCGCACGGGGCATGCCCACCAGCCTCGCGAGGCGCTGGGTGCCGCCCGCGCCGGGAAGGATGCCCACCTTGATCTCCGGCAGCCCCACTTCGTAGGGGCCCTCTTCGGCAACCCGGATGTCACAGGCGAGGGTGAGTTCGAAGCCGCCGCCCATCGCGAGCCCGTTGATGGCCGCAATCACCGGCTTGGGCATTGTTTCGATACGGTGGAAGACGTGGTCGATGGTGCGTTCGGGTATCAGGGATTCGGTGTCGACAGTGACGCCCTGTTCTCGCAATCGCTGCGAGGCAGCCGCTAGCTCGACTACGGAGTAGTGGCGAATGAAGACGCCCGGAATGCCACCCGTGAGCACAACTGCCCGCACGCTATCGTCGGTCTCCAGTTCCCTCGTGACAGCGTCGAGTTCGGCCACGGTGCCTGTGTCCATGTACCCCATGGGCGGATTCGTGATGGTGACCACCGCGACCGGGCCGTCGCGTTCGACTGAGAGTTGTGC
>JBDHWA010000371.1:0-2511 GCA_039809945.1 Dehalococcoidia bacterium
GGTCCTACATCAACCCGTTCGACGTGGCCCCCGGCGACCAGGTGACTGCTGACTTCGGTCCGCTGGGGAAGCTGGCGGTCCGGGTGGGCTAAGGGGGCGCACTTTCTGTGGAAGATGCAAGTCCAAAGTGCCACCCTACAGAGTCGACCGAGAAGCCACCGGTTCCTCGCAGAAAGTCCAGGTTCTCCCCGGCGGTCAGCGCCCCATCATCGTAAACTCCAGAAATGTAGGCTGGTTCGAAGAGATCAATGATGAACTTAACCGCCTTGTCGATTCCTTCGAGGTTGTACACGACCGGCAAGCACGAGTAGGCAGATGGTTGCTCACTAAAGACCACCTGGTAGCTTACCTTCAGATGTGGATCGAAGTCCTTCTGAGGGACTTGAAGACCTATCCTCAAAATAACCATGCCATCTTCTATTGGCGCAACGTTCCATGTGACGTCAACTGTACTCTGGCCAGCGATAGGTAGCCCGCGGCCTATATACTCTCCTGTCTCAAATGCTGCTCCACAAACTGTAAGAAGCTTGTGTTTGTCAATGTTATCGAGCTTGCTCAGGATACTTAGGAAGGAAAGGGCCGGCTCCGGAGCATGATAGGGTTGAACTGCCGAGATGATCGACTTTGCTTTAGGTCCCATGAAGCGACACCGCGAAAGCCCTCGGGATTCGAAGCCTACCTGAGTGTCGAAAATTGGGAACTGGACACTCCGTTCCTCAACATTCATTCCTGGCGTAAAGTCCATTGATAGCCGCCAAGCAAGATGATCGAGTGCACTTCGGAAGTTGTGGATTGCGTCTCCAGCTATAAGCGAAATCATTTCCGGGAATGGCTGCCGTACGCTGACTCGGTACTCATACTCTCCCGCCTCGGGCTTCGCTTCGCATGTAACGACATAAGGATGCGGTGGCCTGGAGAAGAAGGTCTCAGACTGCGTCTTTAGGCTGTCTACATGCATGCGTGCACGTCGAAGCTTCATGCGGGGACCATAGAGGGGATTGGTTGACATGTGCTCGTTACAGTGTTCTCTCTATGAGCAGTTTACTTGGTCTGATGGCATGGGAGCGGCTGGTAAACACTCATCACGACTACAAGGAATACCAGGGCGGTCCGGGTGGCCTAACCCTCGCCGCCGAGGACAACGACCATCTCCTCCGCGCCGTGGATGCCGCGCACGAGGATTTTTTCGACGTCTGCCGTCCGGCTCGCGCCCGTAAGGATGAGTGCGTCGCCGTCACCGAGGTAGTCCCGCAGGTTGTGCGGGAACGCAACAATCGTGGTGCGGTCGACTTCGACGACGACCCGGCTGGCGGCAAGGATTGGCCTTCGTGAGGCCGCTTCGCCGGTGAGCAGCACGCTCCCCGTGGAGGCGATCGCCGCCGTCGCCCGCAGCCGGATGTCGCCATCGCGCGGTTCTGCGCTGCTCGCCACCGTCACGCCGAGCTGGGCTGCCCGCTGGGTGAAGAGCGCCGCGCGGTCTGCCGGAGGCGGTTCGGCGATGGCAGCCTCGGGAATGACGTCGCGACGGGCTGCCGCCGAGGTGAGCAGTTCGGGGTTGTGGTCGAGCGACGGGTCTGGGAGCAGCCGCGGGTCATCGCGCAGGGGGCCCGGCGGGCGAATGGTCCGCCCGAAGGAGCGCAGCCCGATGCGCGTCAGTGCCGTGGCGGCGCGCGCTCGTGTGGCCCCGCCAAATGCTGCCGCGAAGCCCTTCCAGGCGAGCCGCTCCTTCGCGTCCGCCACGTGGTGGTCCTTGACCGCGTCAGCCCGGAGGTCGAGCAGCATGCGGTGGATCGGGATGCCAACCGGGCACTCCTCTGTACATTGCCCGCAGAGGCTGGAGGCGAACGGGAGGTCCGCATACCGGCCGTCGGGCCAGAGGAGCGGCGAGACCACCGCACCGATTGGCCCCATATACGGCGACCCATACGAAAGGCCACCGGCCGCGCGGTAGACCGGGCAGCCGTTCATGCAGGCGCCGCAGCGGATGCACTTCAACACCTCGCGGTAGCGCGGGTCGCGAAGGATGCGGGACCGCCCGTTGTCGACGAAGACCACGTGGCGCTGCTGGCCCGGCAGCGGGTCCGCGAGGAAGTGCGTGAACGAGGTCAGCGGCTGCGCCGTCGCGCTCGGCGCAAGGACCTCGAGGATGGCCAGCGCGCCCGCTTCGTCCGCGACCACCTTTTCGATGCCTGTGATGGCGATGTGCAGCTTTGGGTGGCTCGCGCCGAGCGAGACGTTCCCTTCGTTCTCGACGATGGTGATCCGCCCAGAGCTCACGACGACCGCGTTCGCGCCGGTGATGCCGGCGTCGCAGTCCTGGAAGAACGCGCCCACGGCGTCGCGCACCACCCGGCTGAGGCGGACCGGGTCGTCGTCTTCGAGTTTGATGCCGGTGCGCTCCAGCATCTCCTTGATGCGCGTGCGATTGAGGTGGAGCGCGGGGGCCGTGATGTGGCTCGGGCCGCGCCCCTCGATGTCGACGATGTACTCGCCGATGTCGGTTTCGAGGAC
>JBDHWA010000372.1:0-2510 GCA_039809945.1 Dehalococcoidia bacterium
TGCTCCTCTGAACTCCCGCTAACCGGATCTCCGTGTACCATCGCCGGGATGCGGCACTGGCTTCTGTTCACCACCGGTCTTCTGGTCTTCGGCTCTGCACTGCTCGCTGGCTGCGGGAACGGCGACGACACCCCGAAGGGCGGCGGGAGCGACGAGGATTACCTGCGCGCCATCTGCGTCGGCACTTCGGAGTTCTCGAACGCTCTCATCAGCAAGTCCAACCCGGACGACATCGCGAAGGTCATCCAGGACTTCATCAAGGCGATGAAGGCGACCAATCCGCCGGCGGACCTCGTGAAGTACAACGAGCAGTTCATCAAGTACCTCGAGGACGCGGTTTCGGAGCCGACATCCCTCGTGACACGAACACCGCCGATGCCAGACAAAGATGCTGCCCGGCGCCTTGCCGCCTTGGAGCCTGGCATCAGCGAGTGTAAGGACGGGACATTCTTCACACGGGGCGCAACAGCCACCCCCTGAGCCTGACGTAGGGGCGATGCTCGCTATACTCTGACCATACCCAGCACGCCGCCAGCGAGGAGAGCCATGCCGACACCCTATGCCTACTTCCAGGGGAACATCGTCCCGCTCAGCGAGGCCAAGATCGGCGTGATGACGCACGCCTTCAACTACGGCACCGCCGTGTTCGAAGGCGTCCGCGGCAACTGGAACGAGGAAAAGCAGACGGCGTACCTGTTCCGCCTTCGCGAGCACATGGAACGCCTCTGCCAGAGCGCCCACATCCTCGGGATGGAAGTCCGGGACTCCGTTGACCGGCTGTGCGAGATGGCCGTCGAAGTCGTCGAACGCAGCGGCTTCAGCGAGGACGTGTACCTTCGACCGATGGTGTACCTCTCCGGTGAAGTGCTCGGTGTGCGGCTCCACAACGTCGAGTGCGACACGCTCATCTTCCTCTCGCCGTTCCCGGCGTACCTTCCGGAGACCGCGCGTTGCCACACGAGCACGTGGCGGCGCGTGCAGGACACCGGCATCCCGCCGCGCGCGAAGGTCACCGGCATTTACGTGAACAGCGCACTGGCGAAGACCGAAGCGAACGCCAACGGCTTCGACGAGGCCATCATGCTGAACGAGAACGGCCATGTGTCCGAAGGCAGCGGCGAGAACATCTTTATGATTCGCCACGGTCAGCTGATCACACCCGGCCCGGCCGATAACGTGCTCGAAGGCATTACCGCCAGGAGCGTGATGCAGATGGCGAAGGACGACCTCGGCATCGAAGTCGTGCAGCGCGAAATCGACCGGACCGAGCTCTATATCGCGGATGAAGTGTTCATGACCGGTACGGCGGCGCACCTCACACCGATCGTTGAAGTTGACCGCCGTAAGGTTGGCTCCGGCGCACCGGGGCCAATCACGAGCAAGCTGAGCAACCTGTTCTACGACGCAATTCGCGGGCGAAGCGAGAAGTACGCTGCATGGTGCACCCCGGCACGCGTTCGAGTCGCCGGCTAGGCGCTGTCGCCTTTCGCCCGCCCCGTGCTCTCGGCGTCATCGTCGGTGGCGGGCTCGCCGCATGGGCTGCGGTGGTGGCCGTGCTGGCGGGCAGCGTCGCCTATGATTCCGGTGCGGAGTTCAAGGCATTCCTCGCCTGGGCTATCGCAACGGTCGCGGTCATCCTTGGCGTGCTGTTTGCGAACTGGGCGTACGCCATCCATTCCCTTGCCTACGAAATCGACCCGGCGAACCTGACGATTCGCTGGGGTTTCCGGCGCGTCATCGTGCCGATTTCCACCATCCAGCGGATGATTCCCGGCCGCACACTCGATATTGCCCAGGTGAAGGGCCTCAACTGGTGGGGTTGTCACGTGGGCGTGGCTGACGTGAAGCGTATCGGCTACACGCTCTTCTACTCGACTCACAGTACTCCGGACGAACTGCTCTACCTGGTCACGACAGGCCATGCCTTCGCCCTGACGGTGCTGGACCAGGCCGCTTTCGCCGAAGAGATTCAGGCCCGGGCCGCTGTCTCACCCGTGGGTGAGTTCGACGAACTGCAGCGGTCGCTGGCGGGCGGCCCGGCTTCCCTCCCGTTCTGGCGCGACCGCGTATCCATGCTGGTGGTGGTCCTCTCCGGGCTGTTCTGCGCGGTCCTCGCCGGGTACGTCTCGGCGCGGTACCCCGGTCTGCCTCGCATCGTCGAACTCGGTTTCCCAGAACTTGGCGGACTCGTGCGGGTTGGCGACAAAACCGAGTTGCTGCGGATCGCCTACCTCGGGGTCGGAGTGCTCGCAGTCAATACGATTGTGGGCATCGCGCTGCACGCCCGCGAGCGGGCTGCCGGGCTCTGGCTGTTTGCCGGGTCGGGAGTCATCCAGCTCGTGCTCATTGGCGCGGCGGTTGTGGCGTTCGCGCGCGCCTGAGCTGCGGCTCATTCGCCGGAAGCCGAACCTCGCGATACCATCAGTGTTCGTTCCGCCCCCGTAGCTCAGCGGATAGAGTGTCGGCCTCCGGAGCCGAAGGCACAGGTTCGAGTCCTGTCGGGGGTACCA